>JAQVID010000172.1 GCA_028695865.1 Thermoguttaceae bacterium
ATCCGACTTATCATCCGATTTGCCTGTTTTCGCTTTGCGGGCAGTCTTGGCGTCGTCTTTCTTCACGTCGTCCTTTTTGGCGTCGTCCTTTTTCACATCGTCTTTCTTTGCCGTTTTGGCATGGGACTTCGATTTGCTTTCGTCTTTAGCGCTCGTGCCGTCTTTAGCGTCCTTTGCGTCTTTGCTTTCACCGGCCTTATTGTCTTTGATTTCAACTTCGTCGCTTTTGGCAAGGAATATGTTCTCAACATCTTTACGAAGCGGAACCGCGAAAAGACCACAGAAGCGGTTACAAGCGAAATTCCATTCCATCGACGTTGAAATCTGCGGATAGAATTCGCGCTGGGCAATGTAATAGAGCCAATCGCCGTTGGGAGCAAACGCGGGCGAAAAGGAGTCGAATATCGGATCGGTCACCTGAATCAGTTTACCGGTCTGGCGTGACCAAATGTAAATAACGCTCCCGCCGGTCTGAACGTTGAGAACGAGGGCCAAATACTCGCCGGAAGGCGACCACGCCGTGTGTCTGGGGCCTTCGTACAATTCCCGGGCAATGGTCGTAACATTTTTGGCCTTGGGGCGGTCGGCCTTCGTCAAGTCGAGGTCAATGACGTACAGATGATCTTTCGCATCCCAAACGGAAAGGGATGTACCACAAGGCGACCAGCGAAGATCGTCAAGTTTGTTTTTAAAAGTCGAAGTGATTCGGAGCGGTTTGCCGGTTCCGGACTGATCGATCAAATAAATCTGGTCCTCGCCTTCCATGTCGGAAATGAACGCAATCCAGCGTCCTTGTGGCGACCAGACCGCGCCGCGATCGTGAGCATTGGACGAATTGGTCAAATTCCGAACCAGCCCCTTTTCGGCCGGAACGGTAAACACATCCCCCCGGGCAACAAACAAGGCTCGTTTTCCTTGCGGTGAAAGTTCGAATTCTTCGAGCCATTGCCCGACGTTGATTCGACTGGGACGCATGGCCAAGCCATCGTGCGGAACGCGTATCTGAATTTCACGACGGACTTTTGACGCCGTGTCGTACAAAAAGAGCTTTCCACCCAATTCGTACACAATGCGTTTTTCGTTATCGGAAGTTGCCCAACGCATGTCCCAGGCGTCATGTCCCAATTTCTTTTCGACCTTATTACTGTCCGCGTCATAGCGATACAGTTTCATGGTTCCTTCGCGGTCGGAAAGGAAATAGACGTCGCTGCCGATCCACATCGGGTCACGGTCCGTTCGGGGCGTCGTCGGGATGCGCTTATATGTCTTTTTTTCCAGATCATAGATCAAAAGATACTGAGCCCAACCGCCTTCGTAACGCTTCCAGTGTCGGAAATCGCGGTACAGTGGCGAATAAACGACTTTCGTTCCGTCCGGCGAAATCGTTCCTGCTCCGGCAACAGGCATGGGAAGCTTTTCCGGAAGACCTCCTTCCAGGTCAACCGTATATAAATTGGTCAGAATATCAACCGAATTGGAATCGCGGCCGCTTCGAAACAGTACTTTTTTACTGTCCGGAGTCCAACCGAGTACCTGATGCTCAACCCCTCGCCTTGGGGGAACCGGTCCGGCAATCGGGTACCAGGTCAACTGCTTCGGAATGCCTCCTTCGGAAGGAATGACGTAAACTTGTTCGTCTCCGTCGTACTGTCCTGTGAACGCGATCCATTTGCCATCGGGTGAAAAACGCGGGAAGAGTTCGAGTCCTTCGCTTGCCGTCAGACGAGCCGCCAGACCGCCTGAAATCGGGGCTTTCCATAAATCACCACCGTATACGAAAACGACGTCGTTACCGTGTATATGAGGATAACGGAGCAGACGCGTCATGGAAGGTTCTTTTTCTTCAGGAGAACCTGGCGACGTTTTTTTTGCAACGGTCTTGACATTGGCTTTGTCGTCGGTCTTGGCCTTGGCTTTGTCGTCAGACTTGACTTTGGCTTTATCGTCGGACTTGACTTTCGCTTTGTCGGCGGTCTTGGCCTTGGCTTTGTCGTCAGACTTGACTTTCGCTTTGTCGGCGGTCTTGACATTGGCTTTGTCGTCGGTCTTGGCTTTGGCTTTGTCGTCGGACTTGACCTTGGCTTTGTCGTCAGACTTGACTTTGGCTTTGTCGGCGGTCTTGACCTTGGGTTTGTCGTCAGACTTGACTTTCGCTTTGTCGTCAGACTTGACCTTGGCTTTGTCGTCGGTCTTGGCTTTGTCGGCCTGCGAGTTTTTAATAATATTTTCTTTTTGTGGGACCGTGGGCGTTTCTTTCGCGGCGAACACAAGTCCACTGGCAAACATAAAGAGGCTTGCGACAAGAATTACAGTGTAACGTTTATGCCATTGCTGTAACATAAACAATTCTCCTTTACTATTTTTAACATGGAAAGGGTGTAAACGACAACCAATATTGTTTTATTATAGTATAACAAGGCAGATAAAAAAAGACAGGTGGAGTACATGATATTTATAATATATTTGGATTAAACAAAAGAAGTGATCGATTTGTTCTGGTTGTAAGGATTACAGGACTTGTGCAGACAGGCAGATGAAGCGGAGAAGTTTTCGACGCCTTAAAAGAAATCGGCTTTAGCCGGCACGCTTTTTGCCCTTTCGCAGGATTCGCAGGACGATGACAAGTTTGAGCAATAAGGCGATTGGGGTTAAAAAGTCGGTTTGCGTTTCTACTTGCAATGATCTTTCGGATGGAGTAAAATAAATGTGATACGGGGGATTTTCCCGTCGTGGGACAGGGGACCGCGTTCTTTAAGAGGTCCTTGCCACTTGGGTTTAAGGTCTGTTGGATCATTTATCATGACGAAGGATCAGCAAGATGAAGAAAAAGTTTTGGGTTTGTTCGTGGGCGGTGTTGCTTGCGTATCTGCTTATATCGCTTGGCAATGTATTTGGAGCCAAGCCGGAAGATATGGTTACTGTTCGCGGTTTGCCCCAAGGCGGCAACGTTCGAATGGGGTGGTGTCAGGATACGCCGGAGTTCTTTCAGGTTATTGTCGATACCGAATCGCCCATTGACGGTATCAGTATCAAACCGCAAACGTTTAAAATCACCAAAGACCAGTGGTATATTGTCAACGGTTCGCGATTCGTTCCGTATCCAATCAAAGCGATCCGCGACGGGCAACTCGATCTGAATTACACCGAGTCGATCAACTGCATGGTTACGGTTTGCGCATATCCGGGAAACGATCCTTCTCGCTATGTCTGGACGAACGGTTCGTTTGAGGACGCGGACGAAAAAGGTTTTCCTCGCGATTGTGATCGATACATTGCTCCGCATGACGCAACCGGCTACACGTTGACCGTTACGGACGAGACTGCCCGTACAGGCAAGCATTCACTCAAACTTCGCGCCAATGACACCGGTTTCAACGCGTGTGGAGTCCGCTTGAACAAGCCTGTTGCGGTCGAGCCGGGGCAGGAATATTTGGTTCAGGGATGGTACAAGACGACAGGCTCTCCTTACGGAGCGGGCCTTACGTTCAAAGTATCGCTTTGGTCGGACAATAAAAAACAGTCGTATTTCTTCGACACGTACGAGCTTCCGCTTGTCGATTTGGGCGACCAATGGAATCGGGCATTCGTCACGTTCAAGGTTCCGGAAGATTTGGTCAATCCTCGTGTCAAGGTTCTTGTGCTCCAAACGCAGTGCCCTGCGACCATGTATTGGGACGACTTTGCGATCATGCCCAAGCCGCACGAAGCCTGGCAGTACGAACGACCTCAGACGAAAGAGCAAATGACCCCCGACTTTACAACGGACGATGTTCTGAAATATTGGAATTCGCGTCCGGCGTGGAAAGTTGAAATGCCGACCGAAGGCAAGCCCGGGATTAAGGTCGATGGCAAACCGCTGCCGCTTTATGTTTTTATGTCGAGTTTTGGCATGGCCGGTTGGCCGATGTCCGCGGCGCACAAAGATTTCTTTCAGCAAGGCTTTGAGCTTCAGTTTGTATCCGTCGAAACGGAGCGAAAGACAGCAAGGTTCGGCGGCCCAATCTGGAAAGGCGATAACGATTACGATTTTACGGCTTTGGAAAAACGTATTCTTGGCCTGCTCGAATTCAATCCGAAAGCCAAAGTAGGACTTTATGTTTCGGTCTGGCCGTATCGCAAATTCGGCGATGTTCATCCGGAAGCCGCCTGGATCAACGCAATGGGACAAAAAGTCGTGGGCGAAAAAGACCAATGGCGTCCTGCGTCGCAGCGGAAAGGCGATGAACCGCTTGCCCATTCATTGACCGCGGAAGCGTTCCGCAAATCGGCGAGCGACTATCTTTTTGCATTTGGACAATTTCTCAAGAATTCACCGGCGGGTAAAGCGGTGGTCGGCATTCACTTGTGTGGCGGTACGGACGGACAATGGTTCAAGCCGGGCTGGTCGCCCAATTTTGGCGACTACGACCGCAGTGAAGGAGCCCGAGTGGCATTCGGTCAATGGCTCAAAGAGCAGTATAAGAACGATCTGGCGGCGTTTCGTCGAGCTTGGGGCGATGAATCGTTGACTTTTGAAACCGTGGCCATTCCGGCAGAGAAAGACCGCGAATCCGAGCACTGTTTGCTTGATCCGAACATTCCGATGGAGCGGCGTGTGATCGACGCCAATCGCTTCATTTACGCCGGTCCGGCCGAGACAATCAACCGCCTGGCCGAGTCGTTCAAAAAAGGAATTGGCCGTCCCGCCTGGGTCACGACCTATTATCCAAATCAGCACATGGGGCTGTGGTTCCTGTTGCAAAAGCCGTGGCTCGACGGAACGGTCAGCGTTCCGAATTACGGCGGGTGTCGTCGGGCGGGTAA
The DNA here is from genome assembly GCA_028695865.1 of Thermoguttaceae bacterium. Classification (GTDB taxonomy): domain Bacteria; phylum Planctomycetota; class Planctomycetia; order Pirellulales; family Thermoguttaceae; genus JAUNBG01. The sequence continues at coordinate 4,804 of JAQVID010000172.1, forward strand.
CGCGGGCGACATTGCAACGGTGCCCGACTCGCTCCGTCTGCACAATCGTTTTTTCCTCGGTGAACTTGACTACCGAACGGAACTGGCCGGAACCTGGCAATACGACGCGCACAATTTCGATAAAAGACTTGTGATTGCCAATCGCGAGTTCGAGTCCGGAGCCGCGATTTGGCGAGACTTGGGGGGCGAACTGTCTCGCGGGGGCGGTGCCTGGCATTACGCGCTCATGGGCAACGCGTGGAACGATCCGCGGCACATGGAATACATGGGCATTGGTCAGCGAATTGCCCGTCAGGCAGCACAGTCGCCAGTTCCGGATCACCGTGGTCAGATTGCCGTCTTTGTCGATGAAAGAGCAATTGACTATTGCACAACCAGGGAGTTGTTCCATGGGCATGTGCGAATGTATGGAAGTTATTACCCACGCATTGCCTTCACGCGAAGCGGTTGTTCCTGGGATCATTATCTCCTTGAAGATTTGGAGAATCCGAATCGACCCGATTACAAAGTTTACGTTTTCCTGATGAGTACGACACTGACCGAGCGTCAGGTAAAGTATATTGAAAAGAATCTGCAAAAAGACGGACGCGTTCTTGTCTTCATGTACAATGCCGGTTATTACGTGCCCGGCGGATTTGAGGCGACGATGAAACGCCTGACCGGATTGCCTGTGCATTTTTCCAATGACGATTGCCGGCCGATCGATTATTTGCCGGCGGGAAATGATCGCATGAACGAATCGGTGATCTACTGTACAAGGGCCTATCACGGACCGCGGTTTTATCTCCTCGAAAATGAACTGGGAGCCAAGGACAAACCGCTGGCCAAAATTGTTGGGACCGACTGGCTTGGAGCCGCGATTCACCGCGATAAAAATTGGTCAAGTATTTATATCGGCGGAATCGGTGCCATTAGTCCGCGGCAGATTCGCAATATTGCCCGGGAAGCAGGCCTCATTCCGATTGGTCCTGAAGGCGATGCGTTGTATTGTTCCAATGGTATCGTGACGATTCACGCGATTACCGCAGGATCGAAAACGCTTCGCATTCCTTCGCCCAGGAAATGGATCGACGCGGTAACGCAAAAAACTGTCGCCGAAAACGCTTCCGAGATCACCGTTGATATGAAACTGCACGAAACGAAGATTTTCTTCTTACGGTAGAAGACTGTCATGTTCCCGGTCTGAATCAGGTTATGGGGTGGGCATACAATTGTGCAAGTTAGGGGCGTGGTCTCACGGGCTTTTTTATGTTCACCCCTCCTTCCGGCGTAGCGATATTCTGCATGACAATATTCGACATGACAATATTCGACATGACAATATCCTGCATAGCAACATAACGCGAAAGCAAAAAACAAGGAATTTCTTTTATGAAAAAATCAATAGTACATCACGTTGTTTTCTTATCTGGTTTGGTACTGTTCTTCGTGTTTGGAGGAGAACCGGTGTTCACGGTTGCCCATGAATCAAAAGCGGAGAAAGCCGCGATTCAAACGCAATGTGCGCCGGCGTCGATTCTGGACACAAAGCGTTTTCGCGACTATATAGACGAGTTCAATCGCAATGACGACGAATTTTTCAAGCAGTATTATCCCAACGAGGCGGCCTGGCCTTTCTTGTCGGCCAATATTCCTTATTTTGATTATCCGGACAAGGACATCGAACGAGCCTATTATTTCCGCTGGTGGGTCTTTCGCAAGCATATTCGCCTGACCGAAGAAAAGAAGTTTGTCATAACCGAGTTTTTACCCAATGTATCCTGGGCAGGCAAGGAAAATACAATTTCGTGCGCGGCCGGACATCACATTCGGGAAGGACGCTGGCTGTGGAATCGTCAAATCATCGAAGATTATATAAACTTTTGGCTCCGTGGCGGCGGTGCGGTACGCTCTTACAGTTTTTGGGTTGCTGAAGCGACGCGTCAATATGCGTTGGCTTCCGGCAATACGGAACTTGGCTGCAACCTCTTAAGCGATTTGGTCGCCAATTACGAGGAATGGGAAAAATCGCGACTTGATCCCAACGGTCTGTT
>JAQVID010000173.1 GCA_028695865.1 Thermoguttaceae bacterium
ATTCTGTTCACGCAGGTTATTACAGGTACATTGAGCGCGGCCGCCGTTTCCGGTCCGACTTGACCTGTTTCACCGTCGGTCGCCCGCTGGCCGCAGAGTATCAGGTTGAACCCGGGCTCCTCAATGCCAATCGCGCGGGACAATATATAACTCGTTGCCCAGGTGTCCGAACCGGCGTAAGCATGGTCACTGACCAAAACACCGCGATCTACTCCCATGGCAATCACTTCGCGAAGAGCAACAATCGCGTTGGGTGGTCCCATCGAAAACGCCGTAATGCTTCCGCCAAAATGATCTCGTAAAAGAATCGCCGTTTCCACCGCGTATAAATCCAATGGATTGACAATGGCATCGGCGGCGGAACGTTTGACCGTTCCCGTTGTTTCGTCTATTTGGGCCGAACTTGTTTCGGGCACCTGCTTAATCAGTAAAACGATGTTCATAAAACCTCATATCGAAAAATCAAGTAAAACCGGTTTTTATACTGCCAAAGCTTCTGTCAAAGCTTCTGTTTTCGTGCTTCACACCCCGTTTGCTTATCGGAAAACGCGGGAATTCAGGCCACGCGACACGAAAATCAAGTAAACCGAGACAAATTATTGAGTCAATAATTCGCGCCATGTGCGTTATGACACATTCTTGCCCCCTTTCTTATGGTTTTTATTTTTCCACCAGGCAAACAATAACAAAAGGAGCTCTTGTTTCCTATACCACTTTTCGTATTTTACTCAAAATTATTTAAAATAGAGACCATAGAGAATCTCAAAAAGGCAAAATTCACACGACTGGCAAACGCTGTCCCGTTAATGGTACACATTCATATTATATGCTACGCGTTATATGCTACGCGCGGAAGGGCGAATTCTGGAGTACGGGAGAATTCACCCGGTTCAACCAATTCGATTTGAAAAGAGAACCCCGGTTTTTGCAATCGAACACACTGCTTTTCATTCCGCGCATTAGGACAACGTTGAGGGCACGGGCATTTTCACCCAAGAGAGGAACAACTTTGCATGTATCGCTCATTATTGCTGCTTCGCTATTGTTCCTTTGCGGATAACATCAAGTGTCATTCGGAAATGAATGCCAACAGTTCGGAAATGTCTCGGAAAGATAAAAAGATAATGGTGAAACACGGTCCATATTGCATGGAGCGGAATTACGGGTACAATATATATTATGTGATATTTATTTGACCACAAAATTTCTGAAACGCGATCCAACAGGAGTGCTGCATGAACTTACCAGAAGACAACAGTAAAGACAACGAACCGCAACGCCCCCAAGGAGAACTGTTGGTTTATCAGGGAAAAGGAACCGATTCCCCGATTCAGGTGCGGCTCGAAGGGGATTCCGTATGGCTCACCCAAAAGCTGATGGCACAGTTGTACGGAATTTCCGTACCTACAATCAATGAGCATATTTCGAATATATATGAAGAAGAGGAACTTCGTCCCGAGGCAACTATTAGGAAATTCCGAATAGATCAACCCGAAGGAGATCGACAGATTAAACGCCTGGTCGATTTTTACAATCTTCAGATGATTATTGCCGTTGGTTTTCGAGTTCGGTCCCGGCGTGGAAATCAGTTCCGACAATGGGCCAACGACCGGATTAGCGAATTTCTTGTAAAAGGATTCGTTCTGGACGACGAACGTCTCAAAGGAAAAGCGGGGGTTATCGATTATTTTGACGAATTATTGGCCCGAATACGCGAAATACGAGCCAGTGAAGCCAGAGTCTACCTGATGATACGCGAAATCTTTGCCCTGGCTGCCGATTATCGGGAAGGTGAAAAAGAAACCAAGTATTTCTTTGCGACGATGCAAAATAAAATGCACTATGCCGCCACAGGACTTACCGCCGCCGAAATCGTCAAGCAACGGGCAAACGCGGAAAGTCCTAATATGGGCCTTACGAACTGGAAAGGTTCCCAAGTCATAAAATCAGACATTGGTACCGCAAAAAATTATCTTGATCAGGAAGAAATTGATACGCTCAATCGAATTACAAACATGTTTCTTGACCAGGCGGAATTTCGTGCAAAGCGGCGCCAGACGATCCAAATGGACGACTGGGAAGGTTACCTTGATCATTTTTTGATAGAGATAGAACTTCCTGTTCTTGCTCATTCTGGAAAAGTCAGTCATAAAAATGCTCTTGAATACGCCAACGAGCAATATGATCTTTTTGCCGAAAAGCGTCGAAATGAATCTCAGCGCCAAGCGGATCAACACTATATGGAAGAGTTGAAAAACACGGCCAAAACATTGCAACAACGGCGGAAAAACAAGCCGAAAAACAAGCCGAAAAACAAGCCGAAAAACAACAACGAAAACAACAACGAAAACAACAACGAAAACAACAACGAAAACAACAACGAAAACAACGATAATCACGCGTAAAATGTACCGCGAACAACAAAGTTGTTACGCCGAAGCCGGGTACTGGAAAGAATACAAAACCAATCGACAACACCAAGGGTAATTCATGAAAATACTCTGCCTTTCCGATCTGCATTTTACGACGCAAGAAGTCGTGTCTGCGGTTGAATACAAAGAACTCAAACCGTTTACTTCCGAAGTTCACGAAGCTGTAAGTACTTCCGGTTGCGATCTGATCGTTGTGACCGGCGATACCGTGCCGGCCAATCATGTCGGGCAGCTCTCGGCGTTATTTCGAACGTTGTTCCCTGCCGATGTGCCCCTTGTCGCGACGCTTGGCAATCATGAATTTTGGGGACATTCCTTTGACGAAACGCTGGACGTCCTTCGGAATCAGACCGTTGCGGCTCCGAACGTTCATTATCTCGATCTGGAAGGCGGCTTTCAGACCGGTAACGTCAACTTCGTCGGCGGCACGCTCTTTTTCGATGGTTCCATGCGCATTCGCGATTCGCAAAAGGTATCCCAATGGAACGGCTGGCAGGATTGGCGTATCACCGACATCGAAACGAACTATCTTGAGATGAACCGATATTACGTCGAGATGATTCGTTCGTCGATGAAGCCGGGCATTTCGACGGCGCTATGCACGCATTTTGTTCCGCACATCAATTTGAACGGATTCCCTCCCAATCATTTCAGCTTTTATACCGGAATGCGTGATCTTGTTTCAGCACTGTCATTCGACGAGCATTTCGAGCATGCCCTGATTTGCGGTCATACGCATAAAAGGGTCATTGGCGACGACGTCCTTTCAGGTTTCCACTGCGTCAACGTCGGCAGTGATCATGGAAAGCTCGAAACCTTTGTACTGGAAATGTGAAATAACAGGGCAGGAAATTACTGCGATTTAAGGAAACACCTCACCAGCTTCAACACGCACCCGAAACCCGCATTCAGGGTCTGGTATAAAGGAATAATGGAGAACCAATCGTTGATCATGCCCGAAATCGGACATTTTACGATTGATCAACTGTTCAAGGACAATCGACATGTGTGGCATTTCTTCGGCAAGCTTCCGACGCATTTTATCAACCATAACCGTATTGCCACGGACAGTATCCAGGACAACACTATCCCAAATGGTCATTCCCAATTGATACAAGTAATCGTCTTCTTCCGGTGAATCATGCCCGAGCATTTCAAGGAGAGGATCAAGAAAATCGAGAAAATTAGCCGAAATCTTTTCTGTTGGATGTTTATACGTTGCCTTATCGTAAGGAACAGGCGGTTTCATCATTTTGTTTACGTCAAAAGTACCATTCTCGTACTCTTCGCGAGGAGCAAACATGATATACTGCCCTGATTCGGGCGGCATATATGATGGGGCCTTCTTTCCATGTTTGCGATTTTTCTTTTTTGATTTGTTTTTTTTCATTAGGTTTACATCTCCAATTTTGTGAAATGTGCCGTTTCGCGTGGGCAGCCAAACGATGAGTCCGGGCCTAAGTCATTCATTCATTTCCGGACATTGGGATATATCAACATGGTATTCATCGTGGTCCCAAAAACTTGTCTCCATTAAAGTGTATCATGTGATCCGGCCTCTCTGCAATCCAAACTTCTGTTTCCCAGGCAAGACAATCAGAAGATATCTTAAAAGTCTTGAAATCCAAAAATGCGGTCACATAAATTCTGTCAGCAGTTACTCCTTTTGTCATTTCTTCAATTTCCTTTATACGTTTTGGCTCCATTGGACCTGTCGATGTGACCGACTCCACGAAGTATATCCAGTTTTTTTCTTTGACATATAGAACAACATCCGGCATCTTGTCGTGTCGCGTGATCTCAAAGCCAATTTCACGAAGTTTGTCGACTTTTTTAACCGAATCTTTTTCTGTGGTATCACCAACATACAGGCATTCAGAGCCAGCGGCAAATCGCGGAGCAAATTCCTCAATAATCGCTTTTTGCAGTCGATTGTGTTTGCCCGGTGAAAAGGCAAAATCAGAATCGTTAATTCTCACAGGCATTTTCTGAACAGCTCTCCTCGAAGTGTACTGACGAATCAGCGACTCATGAGCGGACATGAAAGATTTTTTCTTTTTATTCCAGGAAGCTCCACCGTAACTCCGCACAAGGGTCAGCATTTCAGCCGTCAATCGGTAGCGATAATTGGAACTATTGGTTACTTTACCATTATCTTCTATAAACGCGGCGTTTCTGAAGTGGTGCACTGCCTGTTTGCGGAATGTCTCTCGACTGTTTTCTGCGTATGTTATTCCATAATTTTCTTTGATGTATGCAATTATGTCATGAATGCCCATCCACTCATTTCCGGCAGATAGCCATGAACCGGACTCGTGTACTCCCGCCATAGCCAAAAGGACAAAGCAACACAAATCATTTTGCTGCTTTGTGGGAACCTCCATGGCCTGCAAAATTTCTTTGGCTTCTTCTTTCCTGCTCACATGTAACTCCTTAAAATGTGATCGCAAGCTAATTCAGACATATCTCTCCCGCGAATCAGTTCTTTGCCCATGGCTTCTATTGTACTCACCGGGGGAACAGGCATCGAGTTTATTTCTGTTGAATTGACCTGGGTTGAACCATTCAATATTCTGTAATAACAGTCATATATGGTTGAATTAAAAAGCACATAAAGTCCGTAAATAATACATTCAGAAAGGTCGTTAAGACCGCTGATAAAATTGATTTTGTTTTGTGTGCTTATCTCGGTATATTCGGGATATTTACGCGCCAAGTAAACACCGCATTGTAACCGGCGGTGTTCTTCCTTGGCGGTAAACCTTTTTACAAAGAGATAGTTGGCATTTTTTTGGAGTAATCCCTGTTGTTCTGTCATAATATATTCGCGTTCTTTTCCAACAGGAAAAACAACCTTGCCATCCTTTATATGGTGCGAGTAAAACAATGGAACGGCCTGCGCTTGAGCTTCACTCCTCAAGGCATCTTGATTTCGAAAATCGACCGTCAGTCCCGTTTTCATTCTCAGACCAATACTGGGCAACGTATCCGACCATTCATTTAGCTGACGCAACGTTTCAACCTCTTGTTCGTTTGTCACCAAATACACATAATGGTCATTACCAGACACAACAACATCATACGGGGCACGAAAAAGTGTTCTATCTGAAAAATCTCTGTTACTTTTGGTTGTGGAAATTATTACATTCCGCGGTTTATTTACCGTCTTTCTAACTTTGATTATAATTGTTTCCTGCAAAACACTTTCTTTTTCAAAAACCTTATCTCTACTGACAAACAGATGTATATGCTCCATCGCGCCCTCGGTTAAGAATCGTTCTCTATACTTCTTAAAATAGGCACCCGAAGTCCAAGAGCGAGGGATGATATATACCATTTCTCCATCATCTCGAAGATTAAACAAACTCATGGAGGCAAACAAAAAGTAGAGATTAGGGGCTCCATAACAGACATCTGACATCGCCGCGGCTTCCGGCGAATCCTTCGCAACCTTCATGTAAGGCGGGTTTCCTATCACCATATCAAACTTGCGAGGATGCCGGTCGCAATAAAGCATATGATTGTAGTCTGCCATTTGATGAAGAATGTAGTTATCCGCAATAATGAAATAAGAAATTCTTTTTGCAGACTGTTTGCATACCCAATTCAAATTGGACTTCAAAAGGTCAAGTACATTGGAATCGTTTTCGTAACAGATTAACTCTATCTCTTCTACAAAGGATATGGTTTGCAGTCTTTCAATCAAAGCAACAGCAAGAATGCCGGATCCTGCTCCTGGGTCAAGAATGGAAATCTTCTTTTGATTTGGGATATGAAACAAGTCTGCCATAAAAACAGCCGTTTCTTTACTGGTAAAGAACTGTCCGGATTTCTTTCTTAAAGACTTGGACATACGACCAATATATTCGGTTGTCGTTTGCAGCACATAATCAATCATGTTCATAGCCTGTAAACTCCCATTATATTATCTATACCGCAAGTCAACGCAAGGCATACTCCGCAAGTGTATCATCCGATAGCACACACTCCGCAAGTGCACACTCCGACAGAACCCAAAATCAAAACCCGGCTGGTTTAGTTGGAACAGTTCTTTCAGTTTTTCGACGAGCAAGACATGAGTCCCTCAATAGCCGGCATGATCGAAAACGTGATTTTGGACTGAATCGGGTTAAAGTCACGGAACAAAACACCTTTATATATTATATCGTTTCAAAGGAAAAGAGCAAGAGGCGACGAATTTCGGTTTTCGCCGGTTCGCCGGTTTTCGGGCCGTATTTTCGAATATTTGTCTCTTTCCTCTTTCGAAAGGATTCTCATTATACTCCCGCGAAAAGATCATCCCCCACCTGAAGCCGCCGTCTGAAACCGCCACTGCCTCT
>JAQVID010000174.1 GCA_028695865.1 Thermoguttaceae bacterium
CGACCGGTTCATCGCCTATGGTAAAGAGCATTATAACGGGGATTGGCCAAGTTATGTGTCGATTTCCTGTAATATCGGTGTGATTCCGTATTTGTGTTGCCCTTCTGACAGTTTTTCGGTCGCGACGGGTGGAACATGTGCCCGGGCGAGTTATTGTGGTTCGGTAGGCGATATTCTTGGGACCAGCAAGAGCGGAGAGCGTCAGGAGCGAGGTTTCTTCGGCGGCGGTAAGGTTTTTGATCTTGAAGGAAGCTCCGAATTCGCGAATTTACGCACAGTCTCCAGTATTATCGACGGAACCTCCAATACAATAGCCGTATCCGAAACGGTAACGATGCAGAGTACGTCCTATAATCAAATGAACAAAGTCAAAGGAAGTAATGTTTGCATGGAAGGAACGGCTGTTACGCCGTCGAATTGTGCCGCCAAACGAAATACGGAAGACAAGACCATTTTTGACGGTACGGTGAAACAGTATTATCGCGGAGAACGTTATGCCTTTTCCGGAGAACAAACGGTGCATTTTCAAACGGTTATGCCTCCCAACTCTGTCAACTGTATCAATGGTGCGAATACAACCTCGGCTCGTGAATATAATCTCATGAACGCGTCGAGTTTTCATTCCGGAGGCGTGAACGCCTGCAAGGCCGATGGAAGTGTAACGTTTATCTCCGAGACAATCGATGTAGGTGATCAAACGCTTTCGGTCGGTGTTACGATCGGTGAAAGTCCCTTTGGCGTTTGGGGTGCCATGGGTTCAATCAACGGCGGCGAAAGCAAAGGGCTCTAGCGGATTGCGGTATTGAAACGCGGTGCCTGCCGCGTCCACTCAAAGCAGGCGTCCCTGACTGTTTTGTTTTTCTCAACGAACAAACAAATTAAAGTGCTTGTGGACGCTTGCGGTTGAAAATCTTTTGATTACGGAAAGTTTCAGGAACTTGCTTCCTGTTCGTGCACGGTTCTGAAGTTGTCGCAAAGGGGCTGCCGCCTTAAAGACACTCCGTGAAAATCTGTTCATTCCGTCATGACAAGAAAGCACCGTAGCCGGGTGTGAAAAACGACGCTAACCGCGCTGCGCAATTTTTTTGAAGTTTTTAGAACGGTTCTTGTTTCATTGCTTCTGCTGTTAAGCCGGGGGTTATACACAAGGTGTATCGGCGACAATTTTCTTTTTCTCTAAAAATGTCTCGTTTTTCGCTCAAGTCAGATAACTGTTCACATACAAAAAAGAAGTAAAATTGGAAAAATGGTCAAATTGCCGTTTCCCGATTTTACTAAAAAGGGTAAACTCCCCCGTCTTGTTGCTTACGCCAAATGTCTTCATCTTGGGAATAAGCAACAAACGCTGTGGAGGACGAAAGCAAGGCGGATGGAACAGGAGGTTCAGTCCGCTAACGCAAGTCCTGAAACGAACGCATGTTACACAATTGCTGGAGATTAAAACTCCATCGGGAGGTTAATAGGACATGGAGGTCCGAACTGGAACCGTGTATGATCGAGCGAGAAATCTGCCGATCCGTGCAATGATTTGTGTGCTTATTAGTCTTTGTTTGGTTGTGATTTCAAACAACTCCGCTTGGGCGGCGATCTACAAGACTCGTAATTTCGTCGTTCATGCCCGAACTGCCGATTTGGCCAAAAAAGTTGGGGATATCGCCGAGAAATGTCGGAACGATTTGGCCGTGCTCTGGCTTGGAGAAACCATTCGGCCGTGGGCCAAACCGTGTCCCATTAAGGTCGAAGCCGACAAGCACCTGGGAGCCGGAGGCGAAACTTCCTTTACATTCGCCGGGGGCGAGGTCTTCGACTGGAAAATGAAAGTTCAAGGGAGTGAAGAACGAATCTGCGATTCCGTCATTCCGCACGAAGTTTCACATACCATTATGGCGACCTATTTCCGTCAGCCTGTCCCACGATGGATTGACGAAGGCGCCGCGACATCCGTCGAAGCCTGGGTCGAACAGTCGAGTTATCGCCAAATGCTCGTCGATTATCTCCGGACAGGCAAAGGGATTCCGTTCAATACGATGGTTCGGCTCAAAGAATATCCGGTCGATCAAATGCCCTTTTACGCGCAAGGTTTTTCCGTCTGCGAATACCTGATTGCCGTCGGTGGTCATCGCCGATTGGTCGATTTTGCCAAAGTCGGTATCGATACGGGCGATTGGTCCAAAGCGGTCCAGCAGTATTATGGATATGAGAATTTAGGCGATTTACAATTGCGTTGGCAGGATTGGGTAAGCGTTTGGTTTCGAAGTGGTATGCCGGACCACCTTCCCGAAGTTACCCGGGTGGCTGGATATGATCCTCGTTCGGCCGTATCGGGAACGCTGTTGGCTTCCAATACTCAAGTCAATACCAATAATAGTGTTACGACAGTCCCGACAGGGCAGCTTATTCCGTTGCCCCAATCTTCACGACCCTTGCCGGGTCCCGCGACGCCTGTCGTAGCCGCTTCACCGCTGAGTGAAGGAGTGGGGTCAGCCCAGCCGGAAGAGTCGGCGTTGCCGTTCCCGCCCGCACCAGTGGCTTCCGGCAGTATGGCGGCGCCCAATGGCGTATCGGCATGGAACGGATCGCAGTACAGTTATCAGGGAACATACGGTCGCGGTCTTGGAACCGGAGCGAAGACCGAGACCACACCTCGGGAAACGACTCCGATTATTCTGGGACAAACTCGTTAAATTGCGAGAAATCGGTCTTGGACAAGATCGATAAAGCGAGTATAATTTAGGTAAGTTGAGTATACCGGTTTAACTTGACTTTTTGTGTTGGGTGGTCTGAAATCCCTGTTTTCCGTGGGTAAACAGGGGATGAACCGGAAAAACAGGGTATCGGCAGAAGAATTGATAATATAAATTGACAATATAATATGAGCAGTTCCGAACGAGTCGTTTTTTAAAACCGATTCGTTTTGTGTTCGGGTGAGAAAGATCAGTGATGATGAAGAAGGATATGGATTTTCGGCAGTATTTCGGTGTTCAGGTGGATCATGTTCCTCTTTTGGATTTGTCCCGCCAATACGCGACAATTAAAGAGGATATGGACGCGGCGGTTCGCGCCGTCAGCGATAGTGGGCGCTTCGTGCTTGGGCCTGAAGTAACCCGACTGGAAGAAGCGATTGCCGCAAGTGCCAAGGTCGGCTATGGCATCGGTTGTGCCAGCGGCAGCGATGCGCTTCTGCTGGCCCTCATGGCGGCGGGAGTTGGTCCCGGCGATGAAGTCATTGTTCCCAGTTTTACTTTTTTCGCGACGGCCAGTTGTGTTCCGCGATTGGGGGCCGTCCCTGTCTTTGCCGATATTGATCCGGTAACGTTCAATATTGATCCGAACTGCGTCGAGAAATTGATCACTCCCAAAACGAAGGCGATTATTCCGGTTCATCTTTACGGTCAGTTGGCCGATATGAAATCGCTTCGTCGCATGACCAAAGATCATCCTGATCCGCAGCGGCAAAAAATCGTTCTTATTGAGGATGCCGCGCAGGCTATCGGAGCCGAATTGGAGTCGATTCCGGCCGGCGGTTGGGGCGACATGGCTTGCTTGAGTTTTTATCCGACGAAAAATTTGGGTGGGGCCGGCGACGGTGGGATGGTTATTACGAACAACGAAGCGTTTGCCAATAAGGTTCGCCTTCTTCGTGGACATGGAATGGAGCCGCGATATTATCACAAGGTGATCGGAATCAACAGCCGACTTGATTCCTGGCAAGCCGCGATTTTGAACGTCAAACTGCCATACCTGGACTCCTGGGTTCACATGCGACAGCGAAACGCCGGGAATTATCAGGGCATGTTCGAAGAACTTGGTCTGGACCGCGTAATCGGGCTGCCGACCGCGTTTGATAATCGTTTGCACGTTTGGAATCAGTATGTTGTTCGTATTCCGGGTGGTCATCGCGACGGCCTTCGCGCGGCACTCAACGAGAAGAAGATCGGAACGGACATCTATTACCCGATGGGACTGCATCAGCAGGAATGTTTTGCTTATTTGGGATACAAAAAGGAAGACCTGCCCGAGACGCTTGTCGCTTCGCAGGAAGTTTTGGCTCTTCCGATCTTTCCGGAGCTGCGATTGGAAGAACAAGGGGCGGTTGTTTGCGCCATACGCGATTATTTGGCGGCCAACGGCGTTTGTGAAAACAAACAGATATGAGACCAGAGGAATTCCATCGTCGTGATTTAAAAAGTCGCAAGTACTCGAAACGAATGGGATCGAGTTGGGGGAATTCCTTTGTTTTAAACGCGGTTCCTGTAAAAGAGCGTGGCTTAATGCTTTTCGTCGTTGCGATTGTTCTTGTCATTCTCTGTTTGGGTGGAACGACCATGCTCTTGTACATGCGGACGGAATCGGACGCCGCGTCGGTTCGTACCCTGGAATTGCAATTGGAAAACACTTCGCGCAGTGCCGTAGCGTGCATGCGGGGAGTGCTTGAACTTTCACCGTCGCAGCGGGCCAATGCCGGAGGATTGTACAATAATCCCAAGCTCTTTGCTTTCCAGCCGGTTTTAACTCAAAGCGAAGGAGCCCGCGACGAAATTCGTTTTACGATCCTGGCCCCGGAGTTTCGAGCCGACGCGATTGAAGGAGTACGCTACGGTCTTGTGAACGAATCGACGCGGCTCAATTTGGCCGCCGTCTTGCGTTGGGAACATGAAACGCCGGGACTCGGTCGTGAAACGCTCATGAAATTACCTGGAATGACCGCCTCGCAAGCCGACTCCATACTCGACTGGATTGACGCCGACGCGATGCCGCGGCCCAACGGTGCCGAAAATGCCTGGTATGCCGAAAAAGGACTCCCATACAGTACCCGGGGTACGGTTCCGGTATTCCTGGAAGAACTTCTGCTGGTTCGTGATGTGACCCGGCTCCAACTTTATGCCGACGATGAAAAAATGAACTTTGGTAATGTCGCGTCCGATTCGGCAGGCAAGTCAGAGGCGATGACTCCCGGTGTATCTGTGTCCAGTGCTCCGATTCCCTGGTCGTATCTGCTAACAGTGTTCAGTGTTGAAAAAGATATTGACCCGCGTGGCCTTGCCCGAATCGATTTGAATGGAAACGATTTGGAGTTTCTTCACGCCGAACTTGTTCAGTGTCTGGAGCGTCGTTTGGCTGATTTTATTGTGCTTGCCCGTCAGTATGGAACGAAAGCAAACGCAACGGGTCGTGACGCGTTCCCGGACGGGAGTCCTGACGCCGATATTGATTTTACGGTTCCCGGCCGATTCAAGTTTGCTTCCCCGCTTGATTTGGCAGGCTTGCGAATTGCGGTTCCGGCCTCGATTTTTGCAAGTGACGCTGATAATACCCCGCCTGCGCGAAAAAAAATCATTTCAAGTCCGATTACCGATGGTTCGTCGCGGGCGCTGCTCTTTAAGTTGCTCGACTACACCTCGACCGGCCCGGACACGACGATAGTCGGACGAATCAATATCAACGAATCGCCCCGGGCCGTTTTGCGTTGTATTCCGCGACTAAACGCTGCCCAGATCGATCGTATCATTGCCATGCGACCTTCGCCGCAATCAGAAAACGCGGACGATTATCGTCACGCGGCCTGGCTCTATACGGAAGGAATTGTGGACCTGCCGACCATGAAATTTTTATTCGACAAAGTAACTGTCGGAGGCGATGTTTTCCGCAGCCAAATTATTGCCTTTGCTCCCGGCCGTGGAGCGTTCTGCCGGGCACAAGCGGTTGTTGACGCAAGTGTATCGCCACCGCGTCAGGTGTTTTACAAGAATTTGACAAGTTGCGGCATTGGATTTTCGTCCGACGTTCTGCAAGGAAAAAAGGAGTGGTGAAGATGGTCGTAAGCGGTAAACGTCTGGAAGCGATTCGTCTTGTTTTGTGTAGCGTCGATGGCGTTCTGACTGATGGCAGACTACTGGTTCGTCCGGACAGTTCCGAGATCATGTGCTTTCACAGTCATGATCTGCTTGGTATTAAACTGTGGCAAAAGGCAGGCGGACAATTTGGGGTCGTTTCCTCGCGAAGTTCCCAACTGATTCGCAATCTTGCCGAAGAAGTCGGCGTTTCCATTGTGCGGCAAGGAATGAAAGACAAGCTTGCGGCGTGCGAAAAGATTATCGCTTCGCTCGGCTTGACCATGGAAGAGACCTGTTTCCTGGGCGATGATTTACCGGACCTTCGCGTTATTCAGACTGCCGGCTTGGGCGTTGCCGTCGCCAGTGCCTCTGCGGAAGTTAGGGACGCCGCCGACATGACGCTTTCGACTGCCGGTGGTTGCGGTGCTCTGCGGGAACTGATCGAGCGCCTTCTCAAATCGCAAAATCTGTGGAACATCGCCATTCAGGAATTCGCCGGTCAGATTTAGGGACACGACGTTGTGATAAACGGGCTCCCGGGAAAGCTCCTGTCGCCGTTGGCGAGAAAGGGAGTGTGTTCGACAGTAAGAGCAAGGGCAAGGGGTTCGCGGTGGAGTTGCGGGCGGCCCGCCCTACGCGATTAATCGAAGCGACACGGTTAAAATTGCTCCTCGCAATAGGGAGTGCGGCGGCTTGCCGCCGCTTTTGTGTGCGCTAAATTAGAGTAACGCGGGAGCTTGCTCCCGGTTCGACCATTACGCTTGAAAAGAGCCCCCCGGTTTTTACAATAGAAAACACTGCTTTTGCACTCCGCATAATGGGGCGGAAAACCCCGTTAGGGGTTTCCGTATGGTAGGCACCCGGTTCGGCCGTTAGGCCGTACCCTTTTTATACGTTCGCCGAAATGTATTGTGATAGTTTAAAAATCCCA
>JAQVID010000175.1 GCA_028695865.1 Thermoguttaceae bacterium
GAACGCGGCAGTACTGTTGCCCGGAGATTCCGTGCTCTTTCGCCGCGGCGGGGTCTGGCGCGGCAATGTTTTTTGTCAGGAAGGGGCAGAGGGTAAACCAATCACCTATTCCTCCTACGGAAAAGGGAACAAACCAATTATTATGGGAAGCGTTCCCCTTGTCAAAAAATCAGACTGGAATCAAGTCTCCGGTCACGACAATATCTGGATCACCAATAGAGCCGTCCTTTCACAAAATAAAATTGAATATTCTGAGGCTGTCAAAAACAGTTGGATATGCCATTGTGATGGAAATGCGAAAAGCAAATTTAAAGCGGTTCAAAACAGTAATTCGGAAAAAGAATATCAAATCACCTGTATAGATAACGGAAAAAAGTCTTCCAATATTCAGTTGATTCTTACCCCACTAAAAGTCCTGAAAGACAACATTCTTGTTTTACGATTTCGTGCCAAAGCGACAATTCCGTTTACCATAAGGAGACTGTCTCTTATGACCAGAACCAGCCCCTGGATTAAAATAGGAAATTATCAAGGTTCTGGAGTAAAAATCGAAAAGGAATGGTCGGAACATGAAGTCTCTTTTCACGTGGATCGCTCAACGTCCGATGGAAGAATAACGCTGTTCATCGGAAGTGTTTTTCCCAAAGGGTCCGTTTTGAGTATTGTTCCGTTGGAAGGGTATTCGGCTCAAATTGTCGAATCGAATGGAATTGACGCCGATGTCGGTAACATGATTCTGATCGAAAAAGAAAAGAACGAAAGAATCACAGGATTCAAACGTTGGTCCATCGAAGAACTGCAAAAACAAGGGGACTATTATTTCGAACCGTCCGGCAATCAGGTCTGTTTTTATTCCGATGTTAATCCGGCATTAAAATATCGATCTGTCGAAGCGGCTGTCATGCATGTCATGTTTACGATGAAACCCCACACGGTGATTGATGGTTTTACCATTACGCACGGTGGTGATTACGGCCTTCATGGTGTCGGTGACAATATCGTCATCAGAAACAATAATTTTACCTGGCTTGGCGGCGGGCATTTTATGACGCACGACAATGGCGTACCAGTCCGATATGGTAACGGTGTCGAGTTTTACGGTGCCGGACGAAATTGCCTGGTCGAGAACAATACGTTTTCGGAAATCTATGATACGGCAATGTCGTTTCAGGGAGATCGAGGTGTTTTTGAAAATATTCTCTGGCGTAATAATGTCGTTCATCATTGCGAACAGGCTTACGAGATATGGACCAAAAAAGTGGAAACGGACGTTAAAAATGTTGTTTTTGAGTACAATACCTGCATTGATTGCGGATACTGCTGGGGACATCGGGAACGTCCGAACAAACGCGCTACTCCATTACTTTCTTATGCGCTTCGATCGAAAAATCTGGATCAGACCATTCGATACAATATCTTCTGCAATAGCGTCCAAAACCTGATCTGGTATTATAATCCAAGATTGAACGAAGTAAAAATAGATCATAACATTTGGTGGGACGATTCCATCAATACAAATCTCGAAAAAGAAGAGCAGCTTTTCTCTTGGAATAACGATAAAATCAAAGTTTTATTTAACGAATACAGAAAACGTACCGGCAACGACGAACACTCGAAAATTGTCAAACCGATCTTTGCCGATCCGGAACATTATGATTATCGCATTGTCAACAGAAACGAAATTGGAAATGTCGGAGCCAATGTTCATGAAACGCAGCCCTAACGAATCTGTTTTTCAAAATAAACGATCCATATAAGTTCATACCATTCGTTTTTATAAAATTACCCGGGATAGCTCCCCCAACCTAACTCACCAACAAGAAAGGGTTTTTCATGCGAAGTACGAGTTTACAACGTCTTGCCGCAATTTTCATATTCGCGGTATTCTTTCCATTCGTCTCAGAATTTAGTGTTTCGAACATAATGGCGGACGCTCCAGCGTCGCCGGCAGCAGCGCATGATTCTTCAAAACAGAAGACGGTCAGACTCTTGACGATCGGAAGCAGCTTTTCCGACCGTGGAATGTATCTGTTTCCCCAAGTGGTCGCCTCGGTTCCCGGCTGTACGCTGATTCAAAACCGTGCCTGTATCGGAGGTTCGGGAATGGAAAAGCATTGCGAGGGAATTGATAAATCGCTGCGAGACCCAAAGTTCAAACAATATCGTTATGGAGAAGGATATACATTGAAAGAGCTTCTTGAACTCGACAAATGGGACGTGGTTCTTCTCCAGCCGCATTTCAGCCGAATGAGCTACAATGTCGATGTGGAAATTCCCAGCTTTGAACGAATCGTTGAGTATTTGAAAAAGTATGCGAAACAGGCGGAAATCGTGATCCAGATGCCGTGGAGTTTTCATCCTTCGCATCCGCTGATACGTAACGGTCAGGGAAAATTCAAGGATTCCGATGCCATGTATGAATCGTTGAAAAAGAATTACGCTTTGCTCGCCCAAAAGTTCAATTTACGAATCATACCGACCGGACTGGCGGTTCAGTATGCGCGTCACTGGCGCGAAAAAACCGACGAACCAACCGTCGATTTGAAAAATTATACATACCCGAACAGACCGGCTCCTTCCCCAAATTACTATATCAGTATGGCTTATTGGCGGGAAGATGCCGAAGGTAAAATGCAAATTCGTCAGGATTGTGTTCATCTGGATAAACGTGGTCAGTATATCCAGTCTTGCGTCTGGTTCGCGGTGCTCTTTGGAAAAAACGTTTCTGAAGTTACTTACGTGCCCGGGGATATCTCGGCGAAGGAAGCAGAATTCTACCGAAAAGCGGCTCAAAAAGCGGTAGACGATTATGTCCAGCCGCGTCAGCGATGATTTTTTAATGTCAACGATTTTTAAGGAAAAAATGTTTAAACAAATATTATAACCGTTCACGGCCAGAATATCAAGATTGGGATAATCAGAAATAAATGGGCGACAGGGCAGCGGTGTCACGGAGGTACGCCACGGAGATAATGGACGAGCGTTTGGGGTAATGTAATCGAGAAGATTCCGGCCCCGCTGTTCGCAGGTCGCTTGGATACTCCAGAACCGTTCCAGCCAGCGATTGCCCCAATCGCTTCGCGTCTCCTGGGGCACTTTACGATCAAGGACGGCCTTACGAATCGTCGAAAACATTTTCTGTATTTTCCGGACGATTCGTTTGCCGTCATTGGCGACCTTGTTTGCGTTTCTTTCGCTTGTCCGGCGATTTCGGCGGCGAGACAATATCCGACGTCGGCTTCGAAGAATTTGGCGAGTTCTTCGCAAGCTTTGCGATTTTTTCTGTAAGCTCGGCAATGATTGCGGTAAGCACTGCGTTTTTCTCTTCAAGCTTCCTGATTTTTAGGTCTCTTGGGTCTTCCGTATTCCTCGAATCGGCTGAAAATCGACCGATTCGTTGACTGTTTTTCGGAATTTTTCTGATAAATTGTTGATGTTGCTGGTTGGTTCTGCTATACTCTCTGTAAGAGGATCATGGGAACCTTTCGTACGAAAGGAAAAATCGCCGTGAACGGTTATTGTTTATGAGGTAATAAAATGAAAAAAACAGTTTCGATATTCTTTGTTCTTATTATGTTTGCCGCGTCTTTTGCGTCGGCGGAAGTCTTTAAAGACGGGCAAAAAGTCTGTTTTTTGGGCGACAGTATCACCCATGCCGGACTCTTTCATTATTATCTGTACGACTATTATGTAACGCGATTTCCCGAAGCGAATATTACATTTTTTAACAGAGGCGTCGGAGGCGATACCGCCAGCGGGGCGATGCGGCGCCTCGATGACGATGTTTTCGCGGAAAAACCGGACATCGTCGCTCTGATGTTCGGTATGAACGATGCCGGGACAGGAAACTATGTTCTTCATCCGACATCGCGTCAACTTGAATTGCAAAAGAGTATGCTTGAAAAACATGAAAAATACATGGAACTTCTCGTCTCGACAATTAACGAACGTCTTCATCCGCGTTTTATCTTTGCGACGCCGTCCCCATTCGACGATACAGGGATCAACGAAGTCGACAATAATCACCCCGGTTACAATGCCGGACTCGTTCAATGCGGTAAGTTCGCGGCAGAACTTGCGAAACGATATAACGCGGAAATTGTCGATTACAATACGCCCATGACGACGCTTAACGCCAGAATGCAGAAAGTCAATCCGAAATCGACGATCATCGGTCCCGATCGCATTCATCCACAAGGACCGGGACATCTTGTCATGACCTGGCTCTTTCTGAAAATGCAAGACGCACCGTCAATTGTTTCCCTCGTCGATATTGACGCCATTCATAAAACGGGGCACGCCGAAAACGCTTCGCTCGAAAAACTCGACTCGGTTGGCGACAAGATCAGGTTCCGGCTTCTGGAAAAATCGCTTCCGATGCCTATCGCCGAAAAAGCGCGTCCCGCTCTCGAACTGATTCCATTTATAAACGATTTTAACAGACAAATCGTGCGGGTTCAAGGACTGAAATCCGGTTCACACGAACTTTTCATCGACGGTAAAAGCGTCGGAACCTGGACCGACAAGGAATTTGCTGACGGTATCAATCTGGCCATGAATGAAAAAACGCCGCAATACGCCCAGTCGCAGAAGGTCGCCGCACTGGCACAAAAGCGACAGTCCGCTGAAAGGGTCCGATGTTTGAATGCCTCTTGCCGCTGGTATCTTTCCGGAAAGCAAATAGACGCCAATGATCTGGTGCTTGTAAAGAAGCATTACGAGGAACATAAAAACACGAAAAATAAATTTGTCGGGCTTTTTGTCGGACGTCTTCCGAATTATTTGAAGACGTGGCCCCATCGTGAAGCTATCGAACAGGAGATTCAGACACGCAGTCATGAAGTCCGAGCCGCGGCGATTCCGGTTCCGCACGATTATGAACTCCGTTGATTAAAAAGGGTGATTAAAAGGGGGCGGGAGTGAATGGCATTTTAGGGCATGCCTTCCCCGCAAATTTGCTAAATTATAACAAATTTTATTAGGACAACGAATTTTGTAAGACTAATGTAATAGAAAGGCGACTGTCACTCGTGGAACGACCGCACTTTGTCAACAGTCGCCGCGTCAATAACCTGCACGTAAATAATCTTGGAGTGATATATGAACACACCGTCTTTAGGTACCAATACCGAAATCCGTGGAAATCTTCGCGAAGACTTTGAAGCCAATGTTATCAAAACGATGGCGGCGGCTGAAGGCGGCCCACTTGAAATCCTCTTTCATACGTGGCTGTCACCCCTAATCGTCGATCCGAAAAAGACAAAACAAAGAAATGAGATTATGGCACAGGTTGGTAATATGCTGGCAAGTGAATTAGGCGGATTGTTTTCTGCCCCGACCAGCCTCCAGTCTTCGCCGAATTTCTCTGACCTGGTTCAACAGTATTTCAACAAAATGGAAACGATTCCTTTGCAGAGAGAACTTATGATTCCCGACGTTCTGGAGCAGCTTGTTCTCGGCAATCATACGTTTTTTACCTCTTTATGGGGCAAAGAAAGAGGTGATATCGTAAAAGAGATCGTTATCAGGCGATTGGAAGGAATCTTTTATTATTACGATTTTGACGCAGGTAAACTCAAAACGAATTGTCGAACGAAACACTATCTTGAATCGTATGCGGGCGCGCTGTCCAATGTGCTCGTTTATTGGAGTTATTGGGCCGCTTACGATAAGAGCGCACTTGAGGCAATGCAGACATTGTATTGCAATCCTGAAATGTACAATGGCACCGATAAACCGGTATTGTGTGATGTCGTCGCGCCCTGGCTCGCTTTGGAAGCCGATAAAAAAGACAAGGATATTATTGAACTGTGCCGAATTGTGACCAATGAAGAAAACGTTTCGGAAATGATGTTTACGGCTCTGTTCTATTCTCACAGGCAGTCGCAATGGCAAAAAGCTTGCGATTATTTGACACCGAAATGCAAGAAAAAAATCCTGAAGGCATTGTTTTCCGGTTGCCTGAATGGCAATACGGCGGCTCTTGCTTTTTTAATTCAGTATATTCTTGAAAACGATCTTACAGCCGTGCCGGATATTGCGGAAAGAATTGCAAAGCTTCCGTTCTGTTCTCCGCAATATAAAGATAATCCGGAAGAACTGAAACTTCACTTGACGACAATTCATACGCTGCTTACGGACGACACGAAAAGAAAACAGGCGTTTATGAACGGTTCCGAATCTGAAAGAGATATTGCCGGTAAAGTACAACAGTGTCTGGATTGGTCTGAAGGAGTACAATGGAGTTATGAGCAAATAAAGACACCGGAATTGTCCAGCGAAAGAAAACTCGAAGCTCTTGAATATGTCGTCCAATACAAGAAATTGTCCGTTGAAGAAGCGGCGGATATATTACGCGGCAAGCCCAATGATCCTGTTTTTATTGACAGGGTTGTTCACCGTATTGGCTGGAATACAATTCGATTTGATAAAAAACTCTATCAGATGGTACTGGACGATCCTCAAAAGCTGACTCGCCAGACAATCGCAATGGTGGTTAGTGAGGGATTTCCGCGAATTCCAAACGATCCGCAAAAACAGATTGAGCTTTACAATCAATTTCGATCCCTGGTTCCGATTATTCCGCTTGTTTCCGAATCGGTATCGAAAAATGCCTCTCTACCAAAATCTATGGGTAATATCTGGCTCAGGCAAATCGCCAAGTGTATGATATAATGCGAGTTCGAGCGATTCAAATGAGCCAAAACCATAACTTTTTCTCGTTGTCAGTTTTGC
>JAQVID010000176.1 GCA_028695865.1 Thermoguttaceae bacterium
TGAACCCGGTTGTCGGAACAACTGGCACAAGCATACCGGCGGTCAAATACTGATCGCGGTCGGCGGTATCGGTTTTTATCAGGAGCGAGGCAAAACTGCCCGAAAACTTTTGCCGGGCGAGGTCGTGGAGATTCCGTGCAACGTCGAACATTGGCATGGCGCGGCGCCGGAGAGTTGTTTTTCGCACCTGGCCATCGAATGCAATCCGGAAACGAACAAGAATACATGGCTTGAACCGGTTTCCGATAAAGATTACAATGATGCAACGCATGGAAGATGATCATTTGAACGCATACCGTTTCACAAATTTTAACAGAAGAGTAAAATCACAAACTTGGAATTAAGCAAGGGGAATATGCAATGAACTATCGTACATTGGGAAGAACGGGGCTTAAAGTCAGTGAAATCGGACTGGGCGGGGAATGGCTTGAACGTCATTCGGCCCACGAGGTGGAAGCCGTTATTCGGCGGGCGGAAGAGCATGGAATCAATATTCTCGACTGTTTCATGTCGAATCCGGAAATCCGTACCCATCTGGGTAACTCGCTTGTCGGACGGCGTGACCGGTGGATTGTTCAGGGGCATCTGTGTTCCGTCTGGCAGAATGGACAGTATGGCAAAAGTCATGACATTCGCCTGATTAAGGATTCGTTTGACGATCTTTTAACGCGGTTTCAGACCGATTACATTGATTTGGGCATGATTCATTTCGTCGATAGTCCGGCCGATTTCGAGCGAATTTCATCGGGCGAAATTTTCGATTATGCGCAGGAACTCAAACGCGCCGGAAAAATTCGATATCTCGGATTAAGTTCACACGATCCGGTCGCGGGACGTTTGGCCGTCGAGAGCGGACTGTTCGACGTGATTCTGTTCAGTGTCAATCCGGCGTTCGACATGCTCCCATCCGGAGTGGAGATCATGAGCATGTTTTCGGACAAGCCCTATTCCGACGAAACGATTGTCGGACTGAATCGCGAACGGGACGAATTCTATCGGGTTTGCGAACGGGAAAACGTGGGCGTAACGGTCATGAAGGTTTTTTGTGCCGGACGTTTGCTCTCGGCGGAGACGTCGCCGTTTGGCATCGCCATGACACCGGTTCAATGTATTCATTACGCGCTGACCCGTCCGGCGGTCGCGTCCGTTATGGTCGGATACGATACGCCGGAACAGGTGGACGCCGCGGTCGCTTACGAAACGGCGTCGGCGGAAGAGCGGGATTTCGCCAAGGTTCTGGCCGAAGCGCCCAAGCACGCGTTTGGCGCTCAATGTACCTACTGCGGTCATTGCGCCCCCTGCCCTTCGAAAATTGACGTCGCCATGGTCAATAAGTTATACGATCTGGCGTCGCTGAAAGCCAACGTTCCGCCTTCGGTTCGGGAACATTATCGCTCGCTTGAAGCAAACGCTTCGGACTGTATTGAATGCGGTCAATGTGAAAAACGTTGTCCATTCGGGGTTGCGGTCGTGGAACGAATGCGACAGGCCCGCGTCTTGTTCGGTTCGGAAAAATAATTTGCGATAAAAGAACGTTTTACGGACCACTCAAACCGAAACATTAACAGACAGAAAAGGAAAAAAACATGACATATTTCCCAACAACGAATCACCGCGATCTGCTTTAGGCATTTGGTATTGCCGCAATCACGCAACACAAGGATCATTCTTTGTCAATTACATTTTTCTTATAACAACAGGGGGTAATATGCAATATCGCAATTTTGGAAAGACAGGCGAGAAAGTGTCCGTTCTTGGTTTTGGATGTATGCGTCTGCCAACGCGTTCCGACGATACCATCGACGAGAGATTAACGGAGACAATGCTCAAATACGCCATTGATCACGGGGTCAATTACATTGATACCGCTTATCCTTATCACAAGGGGGAAAGCGAAAATGTCGTGGGCCGCGTTCTGGAAGGGGAGTATCGAAAAAAGGTTCATCTCGTGACGAAATCGCCTGTGTTTCGTATTAAATCATCCGACGAGTTTGATTCCATTCTCGACGAACAGCTGCGCAAACTTCGAACCGATCACATTGACATGTACCTTCTCCATAATCTGAATGGGCGATTATGGAAAAAGGTCAAGCAGCTTCATTTATTGGACCATCTTGTCGCGGCAAAAAAGGCGGGCAAGGTTCGTCATATCGGATTCTCCATGCACGACAATTTCGACGTATACAAAGAGATTGTGGACGGATTTCCCGACTGTGAATTCAGCATGATCCAGTTGAACTATTACGACGAAGAATTGCAGGCGGGAATTCAGGGCCTGAAATACGGTGCCGAAAAGGGACTCGGCATGGCCATTATGGAACCGCTCCGAGGCGGCTTTTTAGCGAATCCTCCAAAAGAAATTACGCAAATTTTTCAAGAGGCCGCGTCGAAAAAATCTTGTGTGGAATGGGCATTCGATTATCTTTGGAACAAACCCGAGGTTTCCCTTTTGCTCAGCGGAATGGGGTCCATGCAAATGGTCGGGGAAAACATTGAATCGGCACAGCGGTCCGCGGTCGGAATGCTATCGCCTGTGGATACGAGCACGATCCAACGTGTTCAGAAACGATTCGGACAGTACGATATTATTCCCTGTACCGGATGTAATTATTGCATTCCCTGTCCTATGAATGTTGCCATTCCGAAAATCTTCGAAATTTATAATCAACTCAAAATGGGAATTGCCGACGTCGAAAAAGCAAGAAAAATGTATCGTAGTATATACATAGGATTCGGAACCGTCGCGTCCGAATGTTTCGATTGCTTTCGATGCGAAAGGCATTGTCCGCAGAAAATCAGAATCGCGGGCGAACTGAAAAAGGTAAGAGAAATATTGGAGGTACAACAATGAACGGTCAAAAAACGTTACGCCTGATTCGAATTGTTTTTGCGACAATGTTTCTTGTGGGGCTCGTCGCCGCCTTTTTCGGATTGAGTCAGACACTCTGGATAACGACAATTCAATTTTCGGCCTCCGCGGTTTGCTTTTCCGTATTCAAAGGTTTTTTGACATCGACCGTAATCACACTCGCTCTGATCCTGCTGACAACGCTTCTCTTCGGAAGATTGTACTGCGCGGTACTTTGTCCGTTGGGAGTAACACAGGACTTTTGCGCGTGGCTTACACGTCGAAAAGGAAGTATGAAAAGAAATTGCGTCGTCTTGAGATATTTCGTCGCGGCAGTCGTTTTCGGCGCTCTGACAGGCGGCTGTGTAGCAATATTTCGAACGCTTGATCCTTATTCCATTTTCGGCTCCGCTCTTGCCGTTTCAGCCCATTCCACCGCTCTGGAATATGTCGGTGCAATTCTTCCGCTGTTTTTGGTTCTGGCTTTGGTCCTTTGGAAAAGACGCCTGTTTTGTGTTACACTTTGCCCTGTCGGAACGCTTCTGGGACTTGTTGCCCAATTCTCTTTTTGGAAAATACGTCTGGACGCGGATAAATGCAAAGGGTGTAAACTCTGCGAAAAAGCATGCCCGACCGGCTGTATTAACGCGGAAAACAAGTTGGTCGACAACGAACGGTGCGTTCGCTGCATGAATTGTCTGGGTGTCTGTCGTCACAGCGCGGCTCGCTTTTCATGTACTTCGAACAAGGCGGATATTCCCGCTCAAAATAACATGGAATCCGATCCTGAGAAAAACGCCGAAAAAGAAAAGTCCGATGTTTCACGCCGAAAATTTCTCGGGGCGACGGCAACAGGTGTTGTCATACTGGGCGTGGGAAGTCAGCATGTGGCGATTCATTGCAAAAACAGAAAATTGACACTTGCCGATTCGACGGGAAGTCAAATACTCCCTCCCGGCGCAAGGAATCGCCGCTGGTTTTCGTCTCAATGTATCGACTGCGGACTGTGTAGTGCCCGATGTCCGGAGAGGATCATACGTCCTGCTGTTTCGCCAAACGGACTGGTCCACCTCGATTTCTCGCAAGGCGGTTGCGATATTCATTGCAAGGCTTGCGAAGAAGCATGTCCAACGCACGCGATTGCATTTGGAAAATACAGAACCCGGCGAACGATTCGTATCGCGAACGTTGGTTACGATCCGCAATACTGCCTTTCCATTCAGGGAGAAAACGAACCGTGTGCCAAATGCGCGGAAATATGCCCTTCCGCCGCGATCATCA
The DNA here is from genome assembly GCA_028695865.1 of Thermoguttaceae bacterium. GTDB lineage: Bacteria > Planctomycetota > Planctomycetia > Pirellulales > Thermoguttaceae > JAUNBG01. The sequence continues at coordinate 4,130 of JAQVID010000176.1, forward strand.
TGAAAGTTTCTCCAACCGGATTTCATATTCCGCAATTGAACGAAAACATGTGTATCGGCTGTGGAAAATGCTATTCCGTTTGCGAAGGCTATACCAATAAAAAAGCTCTTTTCCTGACGCCTCTTGAACCGCAACGACTTCTCGCAACCGGTCAAGACGTTCTTCGCGATGCAATTCTGGCGGTACGTGGAACGTTCGTCGATTCGCCGAATTTCGCAACGCCTTCGCCCGATTGCGTCGTCATAAAGGATGGTGCCGTGATCGATAAAGAGAGCGGAAAAGGACTCAAGCCGCTCCTTGCCCTTGCGGAACGAAACGGAGAAAAACTGCAAGGAGCCATTGTCGTCGATAAAGTGATTGGCCGTGCAGCTGCCGCCATTCTCATTTGCGCCAAGGTCGCTTATGTGCATGGCGAATTGATGAGCGCCGATGGCGTTGCGTTTCTGACCATGCACGGTGTGGCCGCCGGGTACAGAAAACTGGTTCCCCTGATTCTCAATCGGGATATGTCGGGACGTTGTCCCCTGGAACTTCTCGTGGACGGAATCGACAATCCGGAAAAAGCGGTGGAAACACTCAAAGGAAAACAAAAATAAAATGAAAGGTATATCATACATGAAAAGAATATTGATTCTTATGGTTCTGACTGTGTGTGTTTTGTCCGCCTGTAACAAGCCGCAACAGACGGATCATGCTATCCCAATTGCGACGGATACTGGTATGAATCTTGCAAATTCGGCAAACGATTCCAAGACAAACGCATCTGCCGTTCCTGTCGCTCCTGTCGGTACGGAATCGAAAAACACGGATTCGCTAGCGGCTAAATCGAAAGTCCTGATAGCCTATTTTTCACGAGTGGGCAATACAGATTTTCCCGAAAAAGTCGACGCGACGTCCGGGCAAGTTTGATCGTCAAGGACGGGATGATGTACGGCAATACGCAGTATCTTGCCCATTTGATTCAACGGGTAACTGGCGGCGAACTCTTCCTGATTCAGACAGAGGCCCGGTATCCGGCGGATTACGACGCGACGGTCACTCAGGGCGATAAGGAAGGCAAGGCAAAAGCACGTCCGAAACTGGCCTCGCACATTGAGAATATCGCCGATTATGAGATTGTATTTCTTGGCTTTCCGAACTGGTGGTACGATATGCCGATGGCTTTGTACACTTTTTTGGAGGAATACGATTTATCGGGCAAAACCGTTATTCCATTCAGTACAAGCGGAGGGAGTGGCTTTTCCGACACGGTTTCAAGTATTCAATCTCAGGAACCGAAAGCGAAAGTCGTGACAAACGGTTTGACCGTCCTTGATTCCAACGTGGCGAACAGTAAATTCGAAGACATCGACAAATGGGTAAAAAGTCTGGGTCTTTCATTTTAGCATCGAACGGAATGTTTATGACAGGAAAACGAAATGTCGCAATGATTTTGGATGGTGCCATGACGATAACGCTTCTCCTTCTGATGTCGTACAGCCTTATTGGCGAAACAACACATGAAGGACTTGGCGTTTTGATGTTTTTGCTCCTGATTGTACACCATGCTTTGAATATCCGATGGGAACGTTCGCTATGCAGAGGAAAGTACACTGTTTTTCGAACGGTTCAAACGGTATTGGTCGTACTCTGTTTGATACTGATTCTCGGGTCCGGGTCAAGTGGTATTGTACTTTCCAAACATTTATTTACCGCGTTTCCGGTGGGCATCAGTCGCTCTTGGGCACGAACGACGCACATGCTCTGCGCCTATTGGGGATTCCTGTTCATGTCGCTTCACCTTGGCCTTCATTCCCGCGTTTTGTTTGGTCGCATTTGGGAATCGTATTTGAAAGACAGGGCAAGTCGAACATGGACAACAAGAGTTCTTTTGGGAATGGTCGTCGTGTATGGCGGATATGTTTTTATGCAGAGAAATCTGTTGAACTACATGATAATGAAAATCCGTTTCGCCTTCTTCGACTTCAACGAATCTGTCCCCCTATTTTTATTGGACCATACTTGCGTCTTGATTTTGTATGTCGTAATGGGGCATTACATTTTTAAGGGAATTCAGTTTGTCGGAACATTTTCAGAAAAGGAAAGGACTCGATAATACAAAGACCGTTTATGACTTGTCCTGGGGCTCCGTCGATTGACCGGCGAATTTATCGGGTGGAATAATTTTACACGTGTCGCTTCGACCTTTACGCGCAGTAAGGCAACGTGTTACGGTCACATCGTCCATCACGCTTGGGGCTTCGACCTTTACGCAGTGGGGCAGCGCAGGGAGGGCGAATGTCGCCAGCGGTCCAAGGGAAGGGGCGAAAAACCCGTAGGAGTTCCCGTATGGCAGGCAGGGGCTTGCGCCGCCAGGCTGTACCCCTGCTATGCGATTTTTCCCGAAAAATTCCAAACCCATAGGGGACATTTTGGAGTGCGGAGGCTTGCCGCCGCTTTTCTGTGCGTTAAATAAGGATACGGCGGGAGCTTGCTCCCGGTTCGACCTTTACGCTTTGAAAGAGCTCCACGATTTTTACAATCGAAAACTCTGTTTTACACTCCGCGTCTTGCAGCGGAGCAACCCCGTAGGGGTTTCCGTATGGTAGG
>JAQVID010000177.1 GCA_028695865.1 Thermoguttaceae bacterium
GTGGACATGATGTTACTCCCGTTTGGTTCGAGCCTGTTGAACAAGCCACTGGAAGACTTTAAGCATTTCCTGGTCGCCATTGGCGTAACCGACTTCCGGGTGCCACTGAACCGTAAGCACATTATTTCGGTCGGTCATTTGCATTGCTTCAACGATCCCGTCAGAGGATGTCGCGGTAACCTTAGTATTTGGCGCGACTTTTTTCACCGCCTGATGATGATGCGAAACGACAAAAATCGAATCTTTGCCGAATATCGAATAGAGTATGGACGACTTGTCGATTTTAATCGCGTGTGATACATCGCCTTGCGCGTTGTTCTGACGGTGCTGAACATGCCGGAAATCCAGTTGCGAAGGAATGTCCTGATAAAGCGATCCCCCGCAAAGCACGTTCAGTATTTGATGTCCGCGGCAAATACCAAGCATGGGTATTTTGGCCGCCAGAGCTTTTTTAATCAGGACGGCTTCGGCATCGTCGCGAGCCTGGACCACGAGTTCGAGTTTCGGGTGCGGGTCTTCCTTATACAAGGCCGGACTAACGTCTTCGCCTCCGGTGAGAACCAGTCCGTCTATAACGGCAAGCATGGAATCGACAAGTACCGGGTCGGTTGTAAGCGGCAGGACAAGGGGGACTCCGCCGGCATCGATCACGGCACTGACGTACGCTTGGGGAACCACAGTCTGATTCTCGACCAGCGCGGCCGAAATTCCGATACGAGGCCTTGATTTCGATTCCTGTGCTTTTGCCGTCGTAAAGGTAAAAGCAAGAATGACAAACAAAACAGAAAGACAACGAAACGACATTCTACGATTCACGATCTTTTCTCCTTATTGACCTCATGGAACTTTTTTGTATGTGATGTCTTGTTCGTACGAACCAAAATTTGTATGAACCAAAACATTACTACGAAAGTCGATTGCGAAAGTCTTCGTAATCGAATCGCCGGTGAACATAAAACCTGCCCCCCTCAACATCGGAATCGCACGACACAATGGACGGCAATTGAATGCCGTTGAACGTTGTGTTCTTGCAGGTCGTGTATTGCGACATGTCTTCCAGTGTGAGCCGGTCGCCGATCTTTAGCGGATAGGGGAACATGTACTCTCCAATAATATCGCCGGACAAACACGTCTTGCTCCCGACGATGTATTTGAATCGCCCTTCTTCCAGCGGCGCGTCACAGTCTTCGACGTTTCGCCTGGCCCCCAAAATTTCCGGTGTATACGGCATTTCCAGTACGTCGGGCATGTGTGCCGCCGCCGAGGTGTCCAGAATGACAACATCAATGCCATTGGGGTTTTCGATCACGTCCAAAACGGTCGAAACCAAAAAGCCTGTGTGAATCACATGCGTTTCACCCGGTTCGAGAATGACGTCCAATCCGTGCTTCGCCTGAAAATCATTCACGATCGTACAAAGTCTGTTCACATCGTAGCCCATTCGCGTAATGTGATGCCCCCCCCCGAAATTAATCCATTTGACCCGATCAAAATAACGTTCGAAACGTTCGCATACAACTTCAAGCGTTCGCTGAAGAACGTCCGAACCCTGCTGACACATCGTGTGAAAATGAAAACCGTCGATACCGTCGAGCGCGCCCGGCCCCGCGTCGACAAGTCCTTCCAGACGAACGCCAAAACGGCTTCGCGTCGTACAGGGATTGTATATTTCAAGACCGACTTCAGAATATTCCGGATTGATTCGCAAGCCGACTTCAATTTTGCGCCCCGCATTCTCGACTACTCCGCGAAACGCTTTCCATTGGGCCAATGAATTAAATACGATGTGATCGGCAATTTTGCAAAGCTCAATCATCTCATTCATGGAATAGGCCGGAGAATAGACATGTATTTCTTTGCCCGGCCCGAAATGATCTTTTCCCAGACGGGCTTCGTTCAGACTGCTGCATGTTACGCCGGCGACATAGGGCGAAATCTCGTCGAAAACACCCCAGGTCGAAAACGCTTTGAGTGCCAAAAGGATACGGCAACCGGTTCGATCCTGCACATCTTGCAATATGGCCATATTGCGGCGTATCAGTGCCCGATCAATTATGTAGTAGGGAGTGGGCGTATCCAGCGCGGCGTAATCGAAATTCGGATATTTAAAAACAGGGTTCAATGCTTCTTCCTTTACTGCTTAACTTCAATAATGATTGCCAATCATGAAGCCGCAACGCCCCTGTCTGTTCGGGGCTCGCGACGAAAAAGACTGTTTCTGCCCGTTGGACCGTTTGCGGAAACACACCCAATCGGTCCCGGGTGGGCATCAAAGCGGAAGAAGAGTTTCGTCAAAGGTCTGTTGGGGGGGGAACGTTTCTTCCCAGGGAAGTCCCCAAGGACCAATTTCTTTCATGAACGGATCGGGATCGAATTGCTCGATATTGAAAACGCCTTGCCCTTGCCACTGGCCGGTTGCGACCAGCGCAGCGGATAGCGCAGCCGGAACGCCGGTTGTGTAACTGACCGCTTGTGCTCCCGTTTCCTCATAACTTTCCTGGTGGTCGCAGATATTATATAAATAATAGGACTGCGGCTTACCGTCTTTCTCACCGGCAATCCAGCAGCCGATACACGTCTTGCCCACAGTGCGGGGCCCTAACGAAGCGGGGTCCGGAAGAAGTTTCCGCAAAAACTGGAGCGGAACAATTTCTTTGCCCTCATATATAACCGGATCGATGCGCGTCATTCCGACGTTTTCCAAAACCTTCAGGTGAGTCAAATAACTTTGCCCGAAGGTCATCCAGAACCGCATGCGTCTGACTTCTGGATAATGACGGGTGAGCGACTCCATTTCCTCGTGGTAAAGCAGATAAATATCCTTTGCTCCTATGGCGTGAGGAAAATCGAATCGATGATGAATTTCAAGCGGCTTCGTTTCGTGCCACTGACCGTTTTCGAAAAAACGTCCATTGGCGGAAACTTCGCGAATGTTGATTTCCGGGTTAAAATTCGTCGCAAACGGATAACCGTGGTCGCCCGCGTTACAATCGACGATATCGACGGTATCCATTCGGTCGAAATGATGCTTTCGGGCATAGGCCGTATAGACATTCGTTACCCCGGGATCGAATCCGCAGCCGAGTACCGCGGTCAAACCGGCCTCGACAAAGCGGTCATGCATGGCCCATTGCGGAGCATAGCAAAACCTCGCTTCGTCCGGATGTTCGTAATTGGCGGTGTCAAGATAGTGAACACCCGTTTGCAGACACGCTTCCATAATGGTCAAATCCTGATAGGGAAGAGCGACATTGACAAGAAGATCAGGTTTGATTTTTTCAATGAGGCGCACAAGCTCGGGGACCTGATCGGCATCGACCTGGGCGGTACGGACATCGCCTCCACGGGCTTTTATGTCAGTGGCAATTGCGTCACATTTGGCGACAGTGCGACTGGCCAAAGTGATTTCTTGAAAAATTTCCGGGTGCTGGGCACACTTACTGGTTACGACACGGCCGACTCCTCCGGCGCCAATAATAAGTAAACGGTTCATTTTTTACCTCTTTCCCAAAAAAACGACCCCAAAAAAACGGTCCCCCAAGGCCGAAACATCGAACCTTTGGAAGCGCAAAAACGATTGGTACAACTGCTGTTGCCGGCGAAAAAACAAGCCTGATCACCGCGTTTCGCACCCAAAGCGATTCCGGCAATCCGCCTGTAGACTCAAGTAACAGACTCACAGCATAAAGGAAAGATTATAGCAGAAAAACAGACCGCCAAAAGGGCCCGGAAATATTTTTAGGGGGTACGAAAACAAAATCGTAAAATCCGCAGCATACCCAAAGTACGCAGAATGAAAAAATGAAAACTTTCTGGCGTAACATGTGACAAGAACAGGGTTAGGGGCATTGCGAAAATCTTGGCTTCCCGATTTCGGAAATGTTTTATGTGAATCGTCGCGTTTGTTTTATGACGTGTGTCGCGGTAGGGCGCTTCGTGCGATTGTTAGTCTTGAACACTTTTGTATTGGCTTTTACTTGCTTTTTCGCGTCCGTGCGGCATGGATTTCTTTATATACCCTTGCAAATGGGAAGACAAGCGTATATAATATAAATCAACGGCGGTTGATACGGTATATCGATAGCGTTTGCCGAACAAGATGGGGCGGGGGAGGAATGTGTAAAAACCGGATGGAACCACTGTCTGTAACGTGAAACATTTGGTTGTGTCAATAATGTTATAAGTGAGAATAATTCATGAAAAGTCGCAGTACGACGATTTTGTCGGTTCGTCATGGCGGAGTAACCGCTATTGGCGGTGACGGACAGGTTACTTTGGGCAGTTCGATCATGAAAGCCGATGCTCTGAAAATTCGTAAAATGCTTGATGGTCGCGTTATGACCGGTTTTGCCGGTTCTGCCGCCGATGCCTTTGCTCTTTTGGAGCGATTTGAAGCGAAATTAAAAGATTATCCCTCCAACATGCCCAAGGCCGCGACCGAGTTGGCCAAAGAATGGCGTACGGACCGGGCTTTGCGAAAGCTCGAAGCGATGATGATTGTCGTTGACGCCAATTGCATGCTGCTCTTGTCGGGTAATGGGGATGTTATTCAGCCGACGGATGATATTCTGGCGATCGGCTCCGGCGGCAACTACGCCATGGCGGCGGCCAAAGCGCTCAAGAAGCACAGTACGTTGACCGCGACGGAAATTGTTCGTGAATCGCTTCTGGTTGCGTCCGATATTGATATTTACACCAACTCAAATATTGTCGTGGAGGAACTGCCGTGTTCGAAATGACACCTCGTCAGATTGTGGAACAGCTTGACAAACACATTATAGGACAGGCGGCAGCCAAACGGGCTGTGGCCATTGCCGTCCGAAACCGTTGGCGACGTCAAAAAGTCGAAGCCGGAATGCGAAAAGAAATCGGCCCGAAAAATATGCTGATGATTGGTCCGACCGGAGTGGGCAAGACGGAGATTGCCCGACGTCTGGCTCTCTTGACGGGCGCTCCGTTCATTAAGGTCGAAGCGACGAAGTATACCGAGGTCGGGTATTATGGTCGCGACGTCGAGAGTATCGTTCGGGACCTGGTCGAAAACGCCATTGGTATTGTTCGAACCGAAGAGCGAATCAAGGTCGCCGATCAAGCCCAAAAAAGAACGAACGAACGACTCATTGATCTTTTGGTCGAAAAATTTGAGCAGGAAGCTGGAGTGTCCAAGTCGTCCAAGTCGTCCAAAACGGACGCTTCCCGGGGCGAGGCGAATCACTCAGGCCTGTCGTTTCCCGACGCCTTCCATTCCTATCAGGTCGATCCGAACGATCCCATGCCGGGTCTCAATGATTTTGTCAAAGGTCTTCAAACGGCGATCTCCCAGATGGTTACCGATCAAAACGCGGAAAAAGAACCGTCCGATGCCAAACAGGAAAAATCCGCGAACGAAGTGTCTGTGCCTGATCAAACAGAAGAAGAGCCCGCTTGCGTCGTTGACCGGGAAGAAATCCGTTTGAAACTTGAGCAGGGGCTTTACGAAGACGAAACGATTGCCGTCGATACGCAGAGCAAAAATTCGCCGGTCGTCCTTGGGGGAATGTTCAACGATTCCATGGAGACGGATTTGCAGAGCATGTTCGAAAGCTTCATGCCTAAACAGAATGTTCAGCGGCATTTGGCTGTACGCGACGCTCGCAAGGTAATCAATGAGCAGGAATGTGAGGAGTTGATCAACAAAGAAAAAGTCAATGCGCAGGCAATTGAGCTTGCCGAAAATCTCGGTATTGTTTTTATTGACGAAATCGATAAAATCGTCGCCAGCGAAAAACAGTATGGAGCCGATGTCTCACGACAGGGCGTGCAGCGGGACTTGCTCCCCATCGTCGAAGGAACGACTGTTCAAACCAAGTACGGTTTTGTCTCCACGGAACATGTGCTCTTCATTGCCGCCGGAGCGTTTCATCGCGCCAAGCCGACCGACCTCATGCCCGAATTGCAGGGACGTTTCCCCATTCGCGTTGAACTTTCCGAACTTACCCAGGAAGATTTCGTTCGTATCCTCAAAGAGCCTGAAGGTTCTTTGGTCAAACAGTATGAAGCACTCATGCAAACCGAAGGCGTTAGTCTTTCGTTTACGGAAGACGCGCTGGAATCGCTTGCCGAATTTGCTTTCGAAGTGAATCAGACGCAGCAGAATATCGGTGCTCGGCGACTTTATACCATGATGGAACGACTTCTCGAAGAGCTTAGTTTCGAAGCTCCTGATATGAAGATGGGCAACGTGGTCGTTAACGCGGCGTTCGTTTCGCAGCGGCTCAAGCCGGTCATTGCCGACGAAGATTTGAGCAAGTTTATTTTGTGATCATTCGTTTTTTGGGAGTATTCGCATGCCGTCTCCATTGATTGAGTTGAATAACGTTTCGTTCGCGTACGGTACCGTGCCCGTGTTGGAGAACGTAACGATGGAGGTTCAGCAAGGCGAATTCGCGTCGATTGTCGGGCCCAACGGCGGTGGTAAAACGACCCTTGTCCGCATCATGCTCGGACTCCTTGCTCCGCAAACGGGGCAGGTTCGTCTCTTTGGCGACGACCCGTCCAAGTCGCGGCTCCATGTCGGCTACACCCCGCAATGCGCCAGTGTCGATTTTCAATTTCCGATTACGGTCGAAGAGATCGTTTTGACGGGCAGGTTGGGGCTTCGAACTCCCAACGCGAAGAGTTCGTTTTTTTCCAGACTCTTCTCGGGCATGCGATTCGGCCACGCGGACA
>JAQVID010000178.1 GCA_028695865.1 Thermoguttaceae bacterium
CGTAGATCGCCACACGGTTGCCGTTTGGTCGCGTGCAGACAGTGACCAGTTTGGTTTTGTCGTCTGTCTTCGGAAGCGGCTGGCTGTTCTTCAGTTCCACGCAATACAGTCCCCGGGCAGCATAGTCCGCGTTTTCCGCAACCACTTGTCCCGAAGAAGACCCCGATGGATACATGCCATCGTCGTAAAGCATAACATGCATGCCGCGCAGACTTGCCTCTTTAATCGCGGTACGCATCATGGCAATCATCCTGGGGGAGAGCCAGCCGCAATCTTTTGGCAGACCGATTCGCGGATGAATCGTGAATCCGTAAACGCCGTGCTCCTCAAAATCGGCGATCTGCCGAACGATTTCTTTTGCGGTCAACTCGTCGTTCCAGAACCAAAAAGGCATGAGCGAGAACAGACGCGGTGGATTGGCGAATTCGCTTTCGAGCGAACCGGTAAAGTATTGCGCTCGGGCAGGATCGTTCGATTGCCCTGATGCCATGGACGCAGTGCACAGAGCAATCGTCAAGAATATCGCCATCGACGCAAGGGCTTTCGTAGTTCGGGATGTCATTGCGGTGTATTTCATCGATTGTGTTTTCCTTGTGAGTTATACCGGTTTTACTTGATTTTTCGCGCTGTATGGTCTGAATCGCCTGTTTTCCAAAGACAAACGGTGAGGGAATCGCCGAAAATTGAAGTATCGGTAGTTTTATGTCGCTTATGGGGAGCGAGCCTGAACGGACAGACTCGCAAGCCAGAAAAACTATTTTTGAGCAGCGAGTGTTTCGGCCGCTTTTTTAATGCACTCAATCGATTTACGAATTCCATCCGAAGGGTCTTCCGGCTGGGACAGATAATCTACACTGATTAAAACCGGACCTTTTTTGACTTGAACAAGCGTTTTGAAAAATTCGGTCATATTGCCCACGCCGGTCCCAATCGGAACATCTTTTCCTTCGGCATTGAAGACATCCAGATCGTGAAGTTCAAAACCGATTGTACGGTCCTTGAGGACTTTAACTCCTTCGGCCGGAACGAGTTCCGAACGAATCCAGTGTCCGGTATCGCTGAAGGCGCCAATATATTTGGAATACTGCTCGCACTGCTTGTATACCAGACTCGGGTGCCAGGTGGTCGGCGAAGCCTGTTTGGCGTGACCGTGAAGTCCAACGTAAATTCCGAACTCATTCGACAGTTTGTCCAAAAGCGGAAAATATTCCGGCTTCGGCTCCCCGACAAATATCTTGACGCCGAGCTGTTTACTTCGCTCGAACAACTTTCGTGTTACCGCTTCGTCCGGTGTGAAACTGACATACAAAGCGATGAGCTTGACCTTTTTTTCTTGCAACTTGGCTTTAACTTTTGCAAGCTGCGCATCGGTCAGGGTAGCCGGATTCATACGCGATTTGTCACCCGTTTCGAGCAACTGTCCCGTATAGCCTTCCATCAGGTCCACGTTAAGCGCCGCAATTCGGTCTACCGCTTCCATGAACGTGAATTTGCGAAACGTATAACCGCTGACAGAAATCTTCCAATCGAGCTTTTTGAGCGCAGGCGATTCATTGAATTTCCCTGTCTCCTGACCGAAGGCACTGTGTGAACTCACGGCTGGAAAGAGAAATACAAACATGGCGAGAAACGACAAAACAAAACGTCTCATAAATTGTCTCCTGAATAATGTTGGTTTAAGTTGGTTATGGCAAGCATGAAAGATGCTCCAGAACCTCGCGGTCCTGGTCGGAAAATATTGCCTGAAGTTCAATTCCAAAGTCGGCCAACGATACCTGCGCCGAACATAGAATCTCCAAAAACGTTTTTAATTCATTTCGGTCCGAAAGCGGAAGAACCGGAAAAACAAGCCGAATCGTTCGTTGCCGAATCCAGGAAAGATCAGAAAGGCATTCCTCGAACGCGTCCCAATTACGACCATACCAATCGGGAAAGCCAAGTTTCTGTCCTGCAAACGTCAAAAAATCTTCTTTGCTCGCGGGCTTGAGCCCCATGACCACATTGAGCGAATCGACCAGATAGTCTTTCGGAAAGTCGTCGTAATATTGAATCATCGTCGTTCCTTTTTTCACTGTTGAATTTCTCGTTGTTGAAGATGAGCGCCCCGAGCCTCGTTACTCACAGGGATAAACGACTGATAGTGATCCGGCGTGTACCAAATATCGCCTTCCTGACCGATAATAATTCGGTATGCGCCCGGCGATGATCCCCTTATAACACGGTGAACAAATTCGGTGTAATAGTACGATTGCCGGACGGGAAGCAGACGCTCCCGATTCCGAAATTCTGTTCCGTCGTTGCGATGTTGGTCACGCGCTCCATCGGCTATCCGCAAGAGCGTCGCGGTCAGATCAACCGTTTCATTACCGGACAGTGTGACTGCCACGCGCGGATACTCCATGGTGATTTTTTTAGCCGCTCGTACCGCGTTAGGAATACGATTCTTGTCCGTAAAAGGTTGGGCAACAGGGGCAAGGTTGCGAAGCTTGCCTGCAATCACAGGGTCTTGCGATGGAGAATCTTCATCCGAAGACCGGGCAGGAGTTGCCATTCCGGCATCGTCCGCGGTTTTGCCTTGTGTCCTGTTCGAACGGCTCGAAGGGTTGCCCAATTTTTCAAACGGAAGTTCCCCGGTCTTCCGAACTTCAGTTGTTTGATGATCCGTTGAATTTGAATGCAAGGGAAGTTGCGATTGCGCTGGCTGCTCACCGCCGCTGGGAGAATCCGGCGACTGGAACGGTTTCAATTTTCCACTGGCCAAGGCAAACGCAATGGCGGCAAACAAGATCAGAGCACACGTTCGAACAAGCGAAAACTTGCCGTGACAGCTCTGGCAATTGCCGCCACACTGGCACGGTGATTCATGCGAATCGTTTGGTGTCATGATCTATATTACTCCATTTCCCCGGGAAGAAAAACAATTGAGTCGACTCATTCAATGAACAAACCCTGATTGTACCGGATTTGTTCATCGATTTCAAGTCTGTCTTTCAAGTCTGACTCAATTTTTAACCAGTTTTTTTATTGCCGGTGAAAAGAAAGGTCGTCTCGCCCTGCGAAAAGAAACGGGCAAGGCGAATTGTGTGTACATAGAATGAGTACTGTAGCGATAAACAAAATGTTTGTCCGGTCAGGCCAATCGGAATCACATGCTCCCTGTCGGTCTGATCCGGTCGCCTGACGCTGTTGCCCTGACGCTGTTGCCCTGACGCTGTTGCTTTGATTCGATTGACTACCGCAGAATAATTCCGTTTTCGCGACAGATTTTGATCATTTCCGGAGGCCATATCGACGCCTGGACTTCGCCAATATGAGCACATCGCAGGAAGAACATGCACAGTCGCGATTGACCAATCCCGCCGCCAATGGAAAGCGGAATACGATCTTCCAAAAGCGCTTTGTGAAATTCCAATTCCTGACGCTGGAGACACCCTTCCAGCTCCAACTGTCGAAGCAAGGCTGTCTTATCGACACGAATACCCATCGATGAAACTTCGTAAGCTTGCTCCAAAACAGGGTTCCAGAGCAAAATATCGCCGTTCAAACCGTGGTAGCCCGGCGAAGTCTCCGTGCTCCAATCGTCGTAATCCGGGGCGCGGCCATCGTGCTTTTGCCCATTGGAAAGCGCTCCGCCAATGCCCATGACGAAAACCGCTCCGAACTGTCTGGCCGCTTCGTTTTCGCGCTCTTTCGCTGTCATGTCCGGGTACTGCTTGAGGAGGTCTTCCGACTGCACAAATGTAATTTCCTCCGGCAATACCGGGGTAATATGCGGATAATGAATATAAACGTCCTGCTCAACTTGATAAATACAATCATAAATCGAATCGACGATATCCTGCAGAAAGTCAAGCGTGCGGTCCTTGGCCGTGATTGTTCGTTCCCAATCCCACTGATCAACATAAAGAGAATGAATATTGTCGAGTTCTTCGTCAGCCCGAATAGCGTTCATATCGGTATAAATTCCGTAACCGGCCGGAATATTGTATGCGCCAAGTTTCATGCGCTTCCACTTGGCTAAAGAGTGAACGACTTCGGCGCGACGGTCGCCCATATCCTTAATGGGGAACGAAACCGCGCGTTCTACTCCATTCAAATCGTCGTTGATTCCTGTCCCGGAAAGTACAAATAAAGGAGCCGTGGTTCGGCGAAGATTCAACGTCGCAGACAGATTCTCTTGAAAATCTTCCTTAAGAAACGAGATTGCCTGTTCCATCATTTCGGAAACGAGTTTGGGGACGTAATGACGCGGAATGGTCAGTTGCATTGTTGTGTTCCTTGCGTAAATATAAAGGGAATATCGACATTTGCCCAAACGAATCAGACGCTTCAGGCGTATTTAATCCTCATTATATCAATATCAGAAATCTCTCACAGAGGGAGCCGGTTGGGGCCCCTGCGGTACTTGGGCTTGCGTCAGGGGCGAAACCTCTGGAGCACGTCCGTGAAACCGGTAAGAAAATGAAAAATTCCCGCGAAAAACAAGGTTCCAGAAAAAAAATCGACCATGGGGACGGAAAAATATGAAAAAACGCGATGTTGTTCCGCCGACAGATTGAACTGTGTTTCAATCGCTTCGGCTTTCCCCCCCTCCGAATACCGGATGAACAGGATTTCGGAAAACACCTCCCTGAAAAGAGTCTGTCTTAGCGATTTATTAGTAATATATTAGTAATATAACTGTCTGTTTGTTGCGGAACCCGTGCCTGTCCCCGCAACAGCGTCTATCGCGAGCGATGAGAAAACTTCTGGAAAAAGGTGAGCGTTTTCGTGTTCTTTAAAATTCGGGGAAAGACCAGTAACTTGACAAGGGACTGTGTGTTTGTTAAAATCAGATGCATTAAAGGATCATTCAGATGTTGAAAACAAAACAGAATTTTTCTATCTGATCCCTGTTCGTTGAACGATTTATGATGAATCACCTTATGGGAGAATTATTCGTGAATGCAGAAATGAGAAGAAGAGACTGGATAAAACTGTCAGGTTTGGCCACGGGTGCATTGGCGACGAACTCCCTTTTTTCCGACGAAAACAGGAAGGGGGGCAAGTCGCCCCGTCAAGGGGTGTCCCATCAGGAGGATGAGATTCTTTTTGAACAAAAGCTTTCGGTTCGATACAACGTTGATGTCTTTATCGCGGGAGGAGGTCCTGCGGGAGTGGCGGCCGCGTTTGCGGCACGAACACAAGGGGCTTCCGTCTTTCTTGCCGAGGGGCATACCTGTCTCGGCGGAATGGGAACGGCCGGAAGGGTTCCCGTCTTCATGCAGGTTTCTGATGGTGTTCATCTTCTCTGCGATGGATTCGGACGTCGTGTTCTCGAGCTCCTTCAAAAGGAAAAAAACATGAAGGGGCCCGGAACCGATATTGAAGCCTTAAAGCGAACTTATGATTCTCTTCTCTCCGAAGTCGATGCCAATTTTACCTTTTACACTCAACTTATTGCCGTTCAGGTCTCAAAGGGGCATCTTGATTATGTGGTCTGCGCGTCCCCGAGCGGAAATTTTGCGGTTCGCGCGAATGTCTATATCGACGCGACGGGAAACGGCGATCTTGCCACCTGGTCTGGCGCCGAATATCAAAAAGGTGATTCGGCGGGAATAATGATGCCAGGGACTCTCTGCTCTCTTTGGGGGGGAATCGATTGGGATAAATGGAGAAAAGTACGCCCTGACATTCATCAGCCGGAAGGGTATCGTCTTAAAGAGGCCTTTGCCGCCGGTGTCTTTACGATTCAGGATGAACATCTTACCGGAATGCACCCCCTGGGCGACTCTTTTGCCGGAGGAAATATCGGTCATACCTTTAGCGTTGATGGAACCGATGAACGCTCGTTGACCAAAGCCCTTCTTTGGGGGCGAAAGAGTATGAAAGAATACGCACGATATTATCGTGAGTATATCGACGGTTTTCAAAACGCCCAATTACTTGATACCGGTTCCCTGCTTGGTATTCGCGAAACACGTCGAATTATCGGCGACCATGTCCTTTCAATTGATGAATACAAAAAACGCGCGATTTTCGATGATGAGATCGGACGTTACTCCTATCCGATCGATATTCATCCCATGAGGACCGGAGCCGATACTTACAAGCAGCATCGAAAGGAGTTCGATCAGAAGTACAAATATAATAAAGGTGAAAGCTATGGTATTCCCTACCGGACGTTGACTCCAAAAGGGTTTGAGAATCTTTTGGTTGCCGGACGTTGTATCAGTTCCGATCATCTTGTCCATGGGTCCGTTCGTGTCATGCCTGCCTGTTTTATTACGGGGCAAGCTGCCGGAATCGCCGCCGTTCTTGCCGCCAAATCCGATCGGTCCGTCCATGATATCCCGGTCGATGAACTTCAAATGAAATTAAAGAAATTTGGCGCCTTTCTCCCAAATTATAAAGGTTGAGCACAACAGCGCGAAGTTGATCCTCTTTTCTTAACAACCCATCATAACGACTCATTGTTCCGGATATCTCAAACACCGCAGCCTGCTTACGTACTGAGCCGCTGCGAATAACTTTGTTGTCTGCCCTTAAAAAACAGACGCCGCGCCGCGATTGACGAGACGCGTGCTGTCCGTGTTTTTAACGATATGGCCGTTGATCATCATGCGTCGAACGGGATGACCCGATCATCGCATGAACTTGCCATGAACCTTTACTGCGGTGTTGCGTCGAAC
>JAQVID010000179.1 GCA_028695865.1 Thermoguttaceae bacterium
GATTTTCTCAAAAAAATACATTTCAGAAGTATGGCTCAAATCGACCGGTATAAAGAGACGGACGGTGTGGCCAATGTTCCGATGGGAAATATTCCGCCCCGTTTTTCGACGACTCCTGTCGCCCCGATTTATATGCCGGGTAAATCGGACAAACCTCCGGTTTCCGCTGGTCCTCTTGCTCCGATTTACACCAAAAACAAACAGCAGAAAGCACCGGTTTCCGCCGGTAAGGTTAGCGACTATTATTTCCGCAAGAAGTAAGATTGCTTGCCAATCGGTTGTAAAGTTGCTCAATAGTAAGGCCCAGTCCGGGATGAATCATCCCGGGCACAATTTCACACGCCGGCTCCAGAACGAATCGACGGGTTTGCATGAGTGGGTGGGGAATGGTCAAATTGGCTGACTCAATAATCTCATCGCCAAAAAGAAGAATGTCCAAATCGATTGTTCGCGGTCCCCAATGAACCATTCGCTTGCGGTGCAAGTCGTTTTCTATGCGATTGAGACAGACGAGCAATTCGAACGCGGTCAGTGATGTTTCAATTAAACCCGCCGCGTTGAGAAACAGTGGTTGATTCGTCGGTCCGCCTACCGCCGCGGTTTCATAAAACGCACTGAGCAGCATCGTTTTTGTCTTGGGAAGCAGACCAATGAGTCGCCACGCGGAAGAAAGATTTTCTTCTCGAACACCCAAATTGGCACCCAGCCCAATCAAACAGGAAATCGGTTTTAAGTCTTGCACAACCCTTGCTCCTGTGCTGTTCATTCCGTTGCAAACATCTTTTCCCAAAGTTCTTCGAGCTCTTGCCAATTCTGGATTTGGTGTTCCTTATAGATTTTAATCAATTCCGAATAGAACCAACGTTGTCCTTCTTTGCCTGTGGCGAAGCATTTAAAACAGTCATCGCCCATTTTTCGATAGTTGCGCCAAGTGCAGGTCAAATTGTCAAGCTTGTCGCAAAAGCTTACCAAACGAGCTTCCGGAGTGGCGATTTTCAACTGCTCGACATACTTTTCCTTGCGTTCCCTCCAATCGTGTTTTTGCTCGTTTCGCGGGGTGGTGCTGTCTGAGCACTCAAGGACAATATCGGCAACTTTGTGACCGAACTGGTCCCGGATAATGGCCGCTGTTCCCATTCCGCCCTGGTCTTCCACGGCGTCGTGGAGAAGAGCGGCGATCGTTGTGTCTTCATCGGCTCCGAGTTCCAGAGCCAAACCGGCAACTCGAAGCAAATGGGAAACGTAAGGAATATTGGTCATTTTGCGAAATTGTTCGCGGTGCAAACTTGCGGTGAACTGAAGGGCTTTTTCAAATCGCTCGCCAAGCGGTTGCTTTGTCCTGGGTTCTGAAGTCATGGCTAGGTTTCCTTCGAACTAACGAATCTGTTTGGTTACGCCAAGATTGCTGTTCCTTGTGGACGACGAGGTATTGTTTACGGCATGATCTCTGGTTTGTTGTTGATTATCAGGTTGTACAGCCCCATTCGCCCCGGGTACCGGTACGGAAGAAGCGGCCGGAACCTGAGATGTTCGCGGATTCGGCGGAGTAACGTTCGCCCCGCTTCGGGCTGTGGTCCCTTGGGAATTTTCCGCTGAAACGGCGGTGCCCTCTGGAACGGTATTGGCTTGGGCACTACCTGTTTCACCACTTGGATTATCGACTGCCGGCCCAAGTGCT
The DNA here is from genome assembly GCA_028695865.1 of Thermoguttaceae bacterium. GTDB lineage: Bacteria > Planctomycetota > Planctomycetia > Pirellulales > Thermoguttaceae > JAUNBG01. Next base: position 1,679 of record JAQVID010000179.1, read on the forward strand.
TCAAGCGGCACACCACCAGTCAACTGCTGCGTTGCCGGAAGTTGATTGATTCCTGTCATGGCGTCTTGCGGTTGATTTCCTGTCAGCATGAACTGTTTGATGTAGTCGGTGGTAATATTACCGGGATCAATCCATTTGCCATTCTCATCAAGTTGAAATACTCCAAGGACGAGCAACAGTCCCATACGTTGGGCCCGATAGGACAACCATGTTTCCATAAGACTGTTCTGCGCGGAGAGCAAGTCGGTAAGCGAGTCAACGAGGTTCTGTGCGGCAGATGTTCCCAATGAACCGATATTCGATCCTGAAGTCGGCGGCTCGGCCAATTTCAGTTGTGCCTGCTGCACACGTTGGATAGCGGTCAAAACGTTTTCACGTTGAAGTTCGAAGTTCATCTGATTCAATTGAATCGCGCGGATTGTACTGCGTACCTGAACTTTAATTCCGTCAACGTAATTGTAATAGGCGCGTCGGGCCTGATCGTAACGTATCAGTGCCGTTCGATACGCGTTGCGTTCCAAAAGTCGCGTGAGGGGCGCATCGAACGCGACGCCTGTCGTGAACTTCGCATTCTTGGCACTGAAATTAACCGGATTGGAACCTTCATTTGTAATAGAGCCACTGACCGAAACGTCAAGATATCCTTTGAGCGTATTGGCCACGATCTCCATGTTTCTCCATTCATCCACGAGTATGCTTCGCGCGTTCATCCAATCGAGACGATTTTCCGCCGCGACCACGAATCCGTCTTCAGCCTTGATATCGATTAAAGCCAGATTGAGTGTTTCAAGTCGTGCCCGGGCTTGAACCAGTCGAAGCCCCATCAGTTCATCTCCAAAACGACTCAGACAATCCCGAATCCAGATTCGGTAAATATCGTCCTTGTTTTCGCCTTCGTTGAGTATCTGATTCGTTTGACGTTCGATTTCACTACTGAATTTCTTCGCGAGTTCCTTCTTGGTTTTTTCGTCCAGACCGTCCGAACCTGCAAGTGTTTTGTTGCCTTCAAGTTGGCTTTCAAATGTCGCCGAACTGTTGCCGATAAGGAGTTGGTCAAGTTGAAGTTCGTACACCAGATCAATAACCTCTTGCGAGAAAGGCGATTGCCCCGGGTTTTTGCGAGTATCTTCAAGCATCTTTGTCAAAGTGGGACGATCATACGTTCCTACGGTCAACTCAAGCAAACGGAAAATGTCTTGAATAACCAGCTTGACGCCTTTTTTACGCTCGTTCCCAAACTCGTCAAGTTCTTTAACACTGCGGTCGAAGTCTCCGGCAATCAACTTGACCCGCTGTTCCAGCGTCGCCGGAAGACAAAACGAATTATCGATTTCCGGATGATCTTCTTTGAGTCGTTTTGATAAAGTTGCAAATCCTTTGACTCGGCCTGGATAAACGTCTTTGCGAAGACGCTCCACATCATCAAGTGTTTCCTTTTCGCCTTCCTCCACTCCTTTTTTCAATTCCGCCAAAACCGACTTCAGGTCTTTTGGAATCTCTTTACTGCTGTCTCGCATGGTAACGAGCAGATCGTTCAATTCGGCGGTGACTTGGGTCAGCTTCTCCGGCATGAGGACAAATTTATCCAAAAGCGGGTCGCGGATGACCAGGTTCTTGATATCCGGAGGAAGTCCGATCGTCGATACCAAAAATGTATCGACGTTGTTCTCGTATGTGTCTTTTTGACTGATCAATGTACTTTCCCCGGTCAACAGTTTTTGACGTACGCGGTCAACGTCGTCACGACCGGAAACACGACCAGCTTTAAACAGTTCTTCGTAACGGTTCAGGTTGTCCTGAAGGGAAATAACGTTCGCTTGCTGATTACGAATCCTGACCTGCGTCGAAAGGAGTCCGTAAAAACTGGAACTCCCAAGGGCAATTGAGCTCACTCCACGCGTTGGGTACGCTGTGGTACCAGGCTGTCGAACCGGAGCGTTTCCGGTCAAAACATTCACATAGAATCCCTGCTGATAGAACGCAAGCTGCCGTACATTGGCCAGAAGAATACGTTCACTCTGCGTCAACGATTCCAGCACAATAGCTCGTCCGGCCCCGCGAAGAAACGGTTGGGTAAAGCCATAACCGAGGGTCGTCGTCGGCGTAAACGTATCACCATCCGGACTGAATGTCCAAACAAGTGAGTTGGCCAGACCAATAACCAGTTCGCCGCCTGTCGCAAATTTTTTGGTCGCAAAACTGTTTGCTCGCGAACCTGGTCCCAAATCGTTTCTCAAGGTCGAAACGGAATCTTTGCGGAAGCCGCCGACATTATTATAGAATAGAGAGTCGCCTCCGTAAAACTTGACGTCATAGGCAAATCGTTCCGCCGTAACGCCAAGTGCCGATATATAAACGTTTTCAAAAGCTGTGCGATAATCAGGTGAATGCATGAGCGCAAGATCGAATGCCGTATCTGCGTCAATGATGATCTTGCCGTCTACTGCCGGAGGGAGCGACTGACGCCAGCTGACATTTTCCACCGTGTCTGTAACACCATTTTTCGTCCACTTTTTAGACCCTTTTTTGCCGTCCACGCATTGCATAAGCCTGTGTGCCGTTGCGTCGTCCTGAGGCATCGGCTGTGCGTCCGGATCGTGAAAGTCCGCGTACCGTGATGAACTGTCCGCTTCGAGCGAAAAATGATCCATTTTCCACAGCGGATTGCATTCGTCCACCGTATTGAGCAAATCATAGACCTCTGTATCGGCCTTTTCACGGTAATGTTGTCGGGAACACCCCGGGGACGACAGTAATATCAGTCCCACGCAAAACATGCCAACGAGCCCTGCAAGAGCTGTCACTCCATGAGGCTGACGATCCCAAAGACCACTCGTTGATTCCTTTGCAACGTTCTTGTTTCGAACGGTGTCCGATTCAGGAGAACTCATCTCAATTTTGTCTGAAATTTTCATGTCACGTTCCATCGTGTCTTTCAGAGTTGTCGGGGTTTACAACCATGAGTAAATTTTTTATCGTGCCAATGTTAAACTACGGAAAATATTCCACTTGTTGTGGTTGTATCGGTATTTTCTCTTGTATGGATTTACACTTTTATGCCAATTTTACGCATTAAGTCAATTTTTCATGAAAAGACTGCTCGAAAAAAGAGCATGAAAATATTACATAGGGTATTTTGCGGTATATGCGCAATATACAAAAGTGTAAGCACAGTTCTCTTTCAAGTTTGCAGAACAGGTCCCCATGGGCCAAGCGGCAGGACAAACGAATTCTTGACTACAGTTTGCCTGGTTCAGATTTTCAGCTATTCGTGTACGGCACCCGTTTTGGAAACAGACCGGGAGACACAATGACGTTTACACAAATATAATAAGACTACATAATTTAATATACGTGCGCTGACCAGATAAAAAATAATCCGGGATGATACAACACAACGTTTATATCCCGGATTACTCAATGGATATTCTTAGATGTTCGAAGGACATAACTTCCTCTTGACAATAATTTGTTTTCAACACAATAGGCTTTTCAAACAAGCAAAACAGTATAGACCGTTGTTTGAAGCGAAAAGGACACAGTAAATGAAATCAAATATCAATCGCGGGGACGCACAGCTCCTGTCAAACCGGTGTAAGAAACACGATCTTCAGGGTGCCACAAGGGGAGACCCTTACGAACTCGTTCCGAAAGAACCTCTACTTTAGCGGGCGAACCAGCAGGAGCGTCAGTCGGGCAAAACTCGTCTGTCACCGAAGGAACGAAATCTTCATCGTGACCCGTTTCCATGATAGCGTCAAACACATTTCTAGTTTTCATCGTATTTTCTCCTTTCAACGAAAAACCAATACAGGGTTTTAATAAAACGCTCATAAAATCGATTATTAGGTCATATATTCAAAGAATTTTATTCCTGACTATAGCCTTCGTCTTCGGCAATGCCCGCACCAGACGAAAGACAACCTAACAAGCGCATTTAAATAAATTTTAACAGAAAGATAGAATATGTCAACAGACTAATGCCGCAAAATGCAGATTTTTCGCGCACTTTTAAACAAAAACCGTTTTAACCGGCTTTTTTATCTAATTTTCTTCCACAAATGGGGTGACTTTACCCGCAACTGTGAAAACATTCTAACAGATTTTCGGGTTCTGACAATGCGACTTGACCACTTTCGCCCAAAATTTGAGAAAATTTGCGAAACTTTTCCTGTTATTCCGACTTGCTCAATGTTTTTTTAAACTTGACGCCGGTTGTTGTCTCTGCGATACCGCGGTTAGATTGTCACACCGTGTCTTTCCCGTAAACGGCAACATCGCGCCGGCGGTTTCCGAAAAACGAAGACGGTCGCGCCAATTGCCTTCGTCGAAGGAACAAACGCAACCTGTTTCGTTCGCATTGCCGAAAGCAAAGGCCGCTTCCCTTGATCGGCCTCGGCAACATATTGTGACAACACGATTGACTTTCCATCATGATTCTTTACAATGGAAAATTGTTCTGTCGCGATAACCCGTCCGGGTAAACCGTCGCGATCTCCAAATAAATACCACACACTGGAGGAATTGTTATGCGCAAACTTCTGCTTTTGCTCGTTCTGTCCCTAATCGTGCCAGTCGTTTCACGGGCGAACGAAGCCGTTTATTATGTATCGCCGGACGGGAACGATTCCGCCAGCGGAACGCTGTCCGCCCCGTTTGCCACGATCGAAAAAGGACTGTCCGTCATTCAGACCCGACGAAAAACAGAAAAGGTCGACAAGACAATTCTCTATTTGCGTGGCGGTCGTCACTACGTTTCCAGAACGATCAATATTCGTGAAGCGGACGCGGGAACCCCGGCCGCACCGCTTATCATCTCCGCCTGGAAAGACGAGAAACCGGTCGTCGTCGGAGGACTGCCGGTCACCCAATGGAAAAGAGGCCACAACGGGACGCTCACCGCCAATCTGTCCGGCCTTCCGATCACGCTTCCGGTTCGGTGTCTTAATCTCGATGATCAACGCCTTAT
>JAQVID010000180.1 GCA_028695865.1 Thermoguttaceae bacterium
TTACCGACAGTCGTGATCCTCGTGGAACTGCTCCGACGGCAAGCAAGCAATTCTTCCGCAAAGAATCCAATCTTGTTTTAAAAGGAATGACGGATCATCCCAATACCTTCTCATTCCAACCGAAGCAGTTCCGTAATCTGCCCGTACCGACCAATACAACGATACCCGCGATTAGCGATCTGGATATGTATCCCACCGTTCCGGCCAATACCCTTGCGCTGCCTGACTGGAAAGATTACAATTTGAACGCCGCGAGTATTCTTGGCCCGTATTATACGGTAAGATTTGCTCAAGGCGCTGATGACAACGAAAAGCGGGACAATGCCGAACTGGCTGAAATGCAGCTCGACCGAATTATCTGGTTCTTCGAACGTGACGGCGATTCCAACGATTCCGGTAACGACCACGGGAAAAAACTCGGCTCCGCCGGCAAGTTTCCCGATGCTCTGCGAACGTTCTGCCGCGTAAAAGGAACGACTTCCGTACCGCATTTCGATATTGCGCCGAACCAATATCTCGTGCTTGGCCCGGATGTGACACGCTCATTCGGTTCACGTACAAAGAATTCAACCCAACACCTGAAATACGATGCCACAGGAAAAAAAGTCAATAATAACAGCACGTATACTGGCGGGAACAACGGATGCTTCGGTATTCCTTCCCTCAACAATATTGATTTGTCCAATTTGGGGGGAAATGCCAAGTACATGACGATCATATCGAACATAGGCAGCGAGCCGCTCAATATTTCCATTCCGCTTTGGACGGCCGATGATACCTCGCAAGACCCTTACAAGCTTAGTTCCGGAAACTCGACCTTGGCCGATAACAATGGCGTTTTTTATGTGCGGGACAAGCCGTTTGATATGCCGGGCGGTGCGGATGCCAATGATTCAACTAAAGTGAAAGATATTCCCATTGCCGCGGATGAACTCTTCGGCTTGGGAAATGTGCCCGGCTACAAGTCCGCGTTTGTTCAACGTGTCGCCGATCCGAATCGACCGTATCATCCGCTGGCCAATCCCTATATTTCCGTTGACTGGAATGTCATGGATTTAACCGTGTTCAACGGCGAAATGATTGAATCGATTTCCTCCAGTGATGATGACAATGATGAGAATCGTAATGCCCTCTTTTATTCAAACTCGCCCTTTAAGACAACTTTCGCCATATGGACGAGAAACCGAAACCTCATAACCCTTCCGAATACCGATTTCTTCCGGGGGCAGGAACTTGGTATCGGTTCTGGCGGTAGTGGTAACAATTCACATTTTCCTTATTACTCAAACGTTTTCTCCGCGCAAGATACCGTGACTCAAACCGAGCCGACTTTCAGTTCGCGTCAGTGGGGGCGGTTCGGCCGTGGTTTTAATACCAGTGACAAAGTCTCGCAACCGGCATTTGCCCCGGATATCTTGAAAGACGAGACGCGTCCGAATTTGTTCTCCCGGGCGGTTTCCTTCTCCGAAATTGCAAAAGGAGTTGACAAAAAATCCAATACCGGTCTTGAAGAGCCCGATGCTTACACGAACAATACCACCGGTGAAACCGAAAACGCCGCCTTCCTGAAACGTCCGAAACATACGCTCGGATTTTACAATGATTTGGGTAAGACTGGTACGTGGGCTTACGACAGTACCGCGGGAACGTATACTTTTACGGAGGCGACAACCGGCAATAATCTGAAATATTCCGGTATGAATCCCGCGTATGACACCGCGCTCATGAGTCCGTATCATAACGCCCCGGCCACGCTCGACAGTAATAAAAAATTTGTACCGGCTCCGTTTGAGCATTTGGTGTGGAACGATGCGCCGTTTAGTAATCCGGCTGAAATCATGCTGGTGCCCGCGTCGACGCCCGGTCGCTTTGGGGTTGAGTTTATTCGCAATCCAAAAGGTAATCCGCAAGCGAAAACCATGACCTATGATCTGACTCAACTTTACCGAAACGGCAAGCCGGGCGATGGTACTTCGCTGGGTACTTCTGCCGCGTCCGGTATGGCAAAAGGGACCATGTTCGGTTATGATTTCGAGGCCTGTGCGAAGCGCGCCGCTTCCGGCAGCAGTGCCGAAGACGAGCATAACAAGATGGGAGCGTATTTGAACTTCTTCAATTCGTCGGCGACGTCGGGCGGGGCTCTCAATTTGGCGAGTTTCCTCGACTTCATTCGGGTTCCGTCTCCGGTACTGGGTACCCGCGTGGCGCGTGGCGACGAATTGCTTCCGGTTTATACGACCCGACATCTGGCAGGCAAAGATATGGTCGATACCATGCGCGAGCCGGGCAAGATCAATATCAATACGATGGGACAAGCGTCCTGGAGCGGTATTGTTTCCGACGCCCCTGGTAATAAGCAGAGTCTTTACGCTCAGTTTACCAACGTCGATTCGAACCGCGCTCTTTTGTTCTTCCAGAATCAGACCAGTGGTGTGCTGAATCGATTCGTCAATACAACACTTGATCATAACGTTCTTGCTCCCATGTTGAAACAGGCGTCTTCTTCCACGACCGATACCTTGCGGATGTTCCGTCCATCGAATTATTCCATGATTCGACGTCCGTTGGACCTGAATACATTCAATCCGGACAGCCCGGAAACCGATGCCGATGGTACCGCGCCCGGAGCCGGAATTGCGTCGAATCCGCTCTTCGATTCCGGAGGAACGACTGCGCTTCGGGGTGACCTGTACGCGGCGACTGCCGAACTTCAGCGCCTTTCGAATTTGACGACTACACGTTCGAATGTCTTCGCCGCCTGGATTACGACCGCGTACTTCGCGGTGGAACCGGTCAATCCGGGCGAGAATATGCCCAAGTACGATCCGGATGGCAATGTGATTACCCGGGAAAATTTGGCCAATTCCAAATACAAGTATTATTACTATTACAAGGCGATTTATCCCGACGGGTATACCTATGCCAAAGAATTGGGGCAGGACGAAGGCAAGACGAAACGCCATCGATCCTTCTTCCTGATCGACCGTTCGATTCCGGTTGACTTCCGACGCGGACAGTCGCTCAACTGGAAAGACGCCGTTTTGCTCAACCGCCAGATCGAGTAAGAATCCGCATGAACTACAAAATCATTGCCCGCTATTTAAGCGTGGTTTCGTTTATCGTCGGTTTCAGCATGTTGTTCAGTCTTCCTTGGGCCTTTTCGTTCTTTGGCGGGGACTGGCAACATGAAGAACGGGCTTTTTTGGGCTTGAGTCTTTCGGCGCTCATTTCGTTTGCTTGTGGAGGGTTGCTGCTCGCGCTTGGTAAAAACGCAAGTGGTGAGCTTTTTCGCAAAGAAACCCTGGTTATTGTCGCGTTCAGTTGGATTCTGGCGACGGTACTTGGCGCACTCCCTTATACGCTAAGTCAAACCATGCGCGAAGTGGGCGTTCGCATGAGTATGTGCGACGCGATTTTTGAATCGCAGTCGGGGATCAGTACCACCGGCGCCAGCGTGATTAATTGTTTGGAAAATCCTGCTTGTGTTCCGCGCGCCATTCTTTTTTGGCGGAGCACAACGCATTTTCTCGGCGGCTTCGGGTTCATGGCACTGTTCGTTGTCCTGTTGGGGCAGGGGACCAGTGGAAAGGCCGTTCTTCGAATGGAGCAAACAAAAGTCCCGCCGCGAACGCCGCAAGCTAAAATCAGGGAAACCACGCGAATTCTCGTCAGTATTTATGTCGGAATGAATGTGGTCCTGTTCTTGTGCCTTTGGGCTTTGGGGTTATCGGTCTTTGATGCCCTGTCGCACGCCTTTTCGACGATTTCGACCGGAGGCTTCAGTACCTTCCAAATGAGTATTGGGCATTTCGCGGCCAATACGGATTTAAATGCCGGTCTCATTGAGTTGACGCTCATTTTGTTCATGATATTTAGCGGGACGAATTTCGTCTTGCTCTACTGGTGTCTGCGTGGGCGGCCCGGGAAAATGTTTGCCGATACCGAATGGCGAACATATATTGGAATTATCGCTGTTTCGACGATTCTGCTTTTTGCCTTTGGTCTCTTTTACAATGATTTCTCGTCGGGCAACGAAACCTCTCAGGCCACGGAATCCGCACTCGGCTTTGCGATGACCTTGATGGGATATTTCCGAACCTGTCTGTTCCAAGTAACAAGTATTATGACGACGACGGGATTCGTTACGACTCAATACGAAAACTGGAATGCTTTGTCGGTGCTGATCATCCTTCTGCTTATGTACATCGGCGGATGTTCCGGCAGTACCGCAGGCGGAACGAAAGTGATTCGTTCCATATTGGGCTTCAAACTGTTAGAGCAGGAAGTCGAACGAACATGGCGCCCCAATGTGGTGCGAAGTGTACAAATTGATCGTGATCAGTCGGTTGATCGTGATATGATTTCAGGCGTGGTCTTTTTCCTGCTTCTCTTCATCGTGATGATCGTCGTCACCGCGCTATGCGTTCTGGCGATTGAGCCGAATACCATTTGGGAACAGATCGGCAGGGATCAGACCGGTAAATTCGCCGATATTTTGGCGTCGTCGCTTTCCATGTACTCCAATATCGGGCCGGCCTTGGGCGTTACGGGTGCGGCCGGTAATTTCGGCTCCTTCACGGAAGCAACCAAGATCATTTTTTCTCTGGCCATGTTACTGGGCCGTCTCGAATTGTTTACTGTGCTGGCGTTGTTCCTTCCTTCTTTCTGGAGAAAACGTTGAGGCTGATATGGTCGATAAGCCAAATCAAGAAGATTTTAAGGACCCCTTTCGTCGTGACGACGAGGACAATATGACCGATAACAACACGTCCGGAGCCGTTACGCCCCCCGATACTGCCGATACGCCCGACGTTTACGCAGTCGCCACGCCGGAAAAAACGTTTCGTCCGGAAACCGGTTTGGCCAAGCATGCTTCCCATAAACAGGTTGAAGGAAATGTCGAGGTATCAGACGAGAAGAATCCCGGACGCGATACGGGCAACGATGATTTTTTAGACGACGAAAACGAGCTTCTTTCCCTCGACGATTTGTATGAACGCAAGCGTCAGGAACGCTTGGGACAGGCAAAAAAAGGTGAGACAGGCGATCCTTTGCCCAAACGCCGCATGTTGCCCTTGCATCCTTTTATCACAGGCATTGCGACTCCTTTCTTCAGTTCCGTGTTTGCGCTTCGTTTTTTGCTCATGGTCGCGGCAGGATTTCTTCCGCTTTATTTGGCGACGCTCTTCTTTTCCAACATGCTGAAGGACAAGTATCTGGAAGAGGGGTACAAATTGGCTCATTTTCTCGGTGGAATCTGGGACGACAAGAATATTCTTTTCCTCTTTTGTTTCTTGTGGGGCGTGTTTTGTGTTCCGTATTCCCTTTATGTTTTTGCTGTTACCGCCGAAGGCGACGACAAAATGGAAGAGTGGCCGGAGTTCAATTTTATTGGCGGCTTTGGTCAATTCCTTTGGCTCGTTCTGTTGATTTTGATGGGGGGGACGCCCGGATATTTCGTGGGGCTTGTGTCTGGCTGTCCCACTGCCGGTTTCATTTTATCGACCTTGTTCTTCACGCCCGTCTTGTTCTTGTCGTGTATGGAAACCGATACCCTTTTTACTCTCATTACGCCAAGTATTGCTCGCAGTCTTTTCGTCTTGTGGAAAGGTTGGCTGCTCTTTTATTGCGCTTCAGCGGTGCTCTTTCTGGCTACTGTCGCCTCGGGGGTCTTTACTCTTTGGGCAATCCAGAAATTTGAATGTTCACGATTGATTGTTCTGGTGGCCACGGTTATCGTCGCCTCCTTGTTCAGTTTGGCTCCGATTATTTATCTGCGATTCTTGGGACGGCTTGGATGGATGATTGCTCAGGAGCGGCGCCTTAATCCCGCTCTTGAGGTTACAGACGAAGAGAATAAAAAATCGCAATGGGAAAAAATCGCCGAGACTTTTCGAAAATTTTATTGAAAAAAGGGGTCGGAAAAAAGGGGGAAAAAAGGGGTCGGGAGTATCGGGAGTAATTTTTGCCGGGATTTGCACAGCACAGGGTATTTAGAGATAATAGGCAAGATGTTTTGTAGGTTTTTGACTGTATTCTGTGCCAGATATTTTTGATTTTTATAAAAATTGAATTATTTTTTGTGTAAGGTTGCAAGGTCTTTTTCTTTTTGATATAATGGTTAATGATGCCAAGAAAACCGGGGGGGAAAAAAAGGGGTCGGGAGTAATTTTTGCCGGGATTTGCACAGCATAGCGTATTTGGGAAGAATGGACAAGGCGTTTTGTAAGTTTTTACTGTATTCTGTACCAGATATTTTTGAATTTTATTAAAATTGAATTATTTTTTGTGTAAGGTTACAAGGTCTTTTTCTTTTTGATATAATGGTTAATGATGCCAAGAAAACCGAGAAACTTTCCAGGGGATTATATTTTTCACGTGATGAATCGTGGGGTTCTCCGCTCGAAGATATTTTCCACCGAACAGGATTATGACGCTTTTGTTTCGATTTTATCGGAAATGCAACTTCGTATTCCGATTCGAATTTTAGCCTGGTGTCTGATGCCGAATCATTGGCATTTGGTGTTATGGCCGAAAACGGAAAAAGAAATATCGGAATATCTGCGACTGGTCACAGGGACACATGTCCAGCGATGGCACGCCAATCACGAAACCCGCG
>JAQVID010000181.1 GCA_028695865.1 Thermoguttaceae bacterium
AGGTTAGAATATATATTTGGCGGATTTTTTTGCCGGAGTTCGCCGTGAGCGTATCAAAAAAAGAGGAAAGTCATGCCCATACCCGATCTGTCAGGAAAAGTCGTTTGTGTACTCGATGCGCATGGAATCGTCTATCAGGTATTCCATTCGCTGACCGGAATGAGTAGTTCCCGGGGTGAACCAACCGGAGCGACATTCGGATTTGTTCGGGACGTCATGACCGTCATTGCCGACCTGAAAGCGGATTATGTTTTCTGCGCCTTCGATATGCCTGGGCCCACGTTTCGACATGAGCTTTACACGCCGTACAAGGCGAATCGCCCGCCGATGCCAGATGATCTGCGAACTCAACTTGGCTTCATAAAAGACTTTACGTCGCCGCTTGGAATCGCGTCGCTTGGTCTGTCCGGTTATGAGGCGGACGATCTTTTGGCGACATTGGCCCGTCAAACGACCGATGGGGGGGGGCGTGCTGTTCTGGTGACCGCCGACAAGGACGCTCGTCAGCTCATTACGGAAAACGTTTCACTTTATAATTTGCGTAAACAGCAGTTGTATACCGCCAAAGAGCTTTTGCAGGACTGGGGGATTCGTCCCGATCAGGTTGTTGATTTTCAAACGTTGGTCGGCGACGCAACCGATAACGTTCCCGGCGTTCCTTTAATCGGTCCGAAATCGGCGGCCGAACTTCTTGTCAAGTATGATACATTGGAAGGTGTATTTGCTCATGTTGAAGAGTTGACGGGCAAGAAAAAAGAGAATCTCAAGGCGGCACGGGAAACGACAGACGTTTCCCGGCGACTGGTCAAACTGAAAGACGATGTACCGATCGAAATCAATTGGGAGGACGGGCGGTTTCATGGAGTCGACGTCAAGGGGCTTCGTCTTTTATTCAATTATTTTGGTTTTCGTTCTCTTGTTCCGAAGGCGGACCTGCTTGCGACTCAATTTGGCGAGTTGACCGATACGGTTTTACCGTCTTACGCGGTGCAACAGGGGACGTTCGTTCCGGCAGAGCCGCAGTCAGCCGCGACGGTTAGCCCAAGTGAAACAGACGACGAAGCAGAAAAGTTGTTCCGGTGTTTGGCTGGCGATGAGGCCGATCCGAAGTCGTCTGGTCGGGCGATCATGCCGATTTCTGACATGAATGCCATGCTCAATACGTTCTATGAGACGCTTCCGCCGACCTTGGGACTGGCTGAAGAGCTTACGTGTAATCTGGTTGACACAGAGGAACTGCTTGACTCGTTTTTGGAAGAGCTTGGGAGGCAGAGTATATTCAGTGTGGATTTGGAAACGACGTCGGTTCATCCGCGAGCGGCCCAAATTGTCGGCATTGCAATCAGTTTCGACACGGCGACCGGATGGTATATTCCGATTATGGGTCCGCTGGGAAGCGAGTGTTTGGATTTAGCGTTTGTTCTGGAACGATTGCGACCTTGTCTTGAATCGCAGACAATTGGCAAAGTTGGTCAGAATATCAAATACGATATGATCGTGTTTCGCAATGCCGGTATTCAGTTGCGAGGCGTGCTCTTCGATACGATGGTCGCTGATTATCTTTTGCGAACGGGAGAACGGAATCACAATCTTGACGACATGGCCGAATTTTATCTTAATTATGAAACGGTCAAAATCGACGCGTTAATTGGTTCGGGCAAGAATCAGAAAAAAATGAACGAAGTCCCTACCGATGTTGTCGCGGACTATGCCGGAGAAGACGCGTATGTCGCTTGGGCCCTCTTCCCGATTCTTCTGCGGGAACTGAAAAAAGATTCGCGGCTCATGAAGCTTATGACCGAAGTAGAGTTGCCGCTGGTCGAAGTTCTTGCCGATATGGAATATGAAGGGATTCGGATCGATCCGTCGGGATTGCGGTCGCTTGCCCGGGTATTTCAGGATAAAATTGACCTTACCGAAAAGCAGATTCGCGACGCGGTTCACCAGGTGGAGCCGAACGCGGGGTTTGCCGATTCGTTCAATTTGAATTCGCCGCTTCAGTTACAGCGGATTCTTTTCGACGACTTGCATCTGCCGGTTATTCGCCGGACGAAAACAGGACGCAGTACGGATATTGAAGTGCTTGAAGAGTTGGCCCCGCTTCACCCGCTGCCGAATATGATAATCCAGCACCGCCAATTGACGAAACTTCAGAACACCTATGTTGTACCGCTTGTTCAACTTGCCTATCCGGCGACAGGTCGCATTCACGCGTCGTTTAATCAGGTGGTCACGGCAACGGGGCGTTTGAGTTCGAGTGACCCGAATCTGCAAAACATTCCCATTCGAAGCGAAGAAGGGCGACTGATTCGAACCGGATTTGTTCCGGATGCCACGCGAGGATTTGATACGATCGTGTCGTGTGATTACAGTCAAATAGAGCTTCGCGTTTTGGCTCATTTCTCGCGCGACAAACACATGACGGAAGCCTTTGCGGCAGACGAGGATATTCACACGCATGTCGCCAGTCGTTTGTTTGATGTTCCTTTGGACATGGTAACGTCGGAAATGCGGCGTAAAGCCAAAGCGGTGAACTTTGGTCTGGTATACGGGCAGTCGGCCTTTGGCCTTTCGAAAGCGATTTCGATTCCGCGAGACGAAGCGGCCGCGTATATTCGTTCGTTCTTCGAAACATATTCAGGAATCCAAGACTTTTTTGATCGGGTTCTGTTTGAGACGATTGAGCACGGTTACGCTTCGACCATTTTGGGACGTAAACGTAAAATCGACGGGGTTCGACGCAAGCGTCCTTCCGGTCAACTGAACGAAGCGGAGCGAACGGCAATCAACACGGTTATTCAGGGGTCTGCCGCCGACCTGATGAAGTTGGCGATGGTTCGCGTCTTTCGTCGTTTGCACGACGCGGAGCACATTGCGCCGACGAAGGCAGACATGCTGCTCCAGATACACGACGAACTTGTTCTGGAAACGTCGAATGCTTACGCGGATGAATTGTCCGAACTGGTTGTTACTCTGATGCGAATGGACGATGTATTGTCTGTACCGCTAAAAGTCGATGTCGAAACCGGGCCAACCTGGGGAGACTTAAAATAGGATGCAAAGGATGGGTATTTCCATGAAAACGAGTATGTTTGTCGTGTTACTGCTCCTCTTGGCAGGAACATTTCGAATCGGTGCTCAAGAGATTCTTTTCGAGGATCGGTTTGAAGGCGGTGTGAAGCCGGGTTGGACCTGGCTTCGCGGCAACAGTGCCAGCGTCCGATACAATAAAGGGCTTGAGATTCGTAACGAAGCCGCTCCGGAAGATCAGGCAAGTAATGTTTTGTGTCGTCGGGCCGATTTTCTTGGCCGCGGTTCAATTCGCATCGAGACGTCTGTCTTGCAATCAACGGTGCCTACCCGCCAATATCAGCAGTGTGGGATTTTTTGGCGACGTTCCGGTGCTGTTGTGTTCAAGCTTGTTCATGAACTGGTTGACGGTAAAATGTATATTTTCCCGGGCAAGGTTCCTGTCGACTCCAATAATGTCCGTTTGCGAATGACGATCAGTGGTCCTGACGTCGTTGCCGAGTTTTGTGTTGAAGGCGAAGGGACTTTCCGACGGGTCTACGAAGGACGCCTCGATGCTCAGGGCACTGATGAAGTTTGTCTGCAATGCAACGGCGGACCAGCCGATTCTGAACATTGGGTTTTGTTCCATACTTTCTCCGTTACCCGTACCGACGACTGATACCGACGACTTATGATGACTGCATGCTTTATTTCCGCTTTCTGCTTCTGTTTTGTTGTGAGTTGGTCAACTTGCCTGATGATTCGATATTTGGGGCCCCGCCTGGGACTGATGGATCGACCCGGCGGACGAAAAATTCACGACCACGCCATACCGCTCGGCGGAGGAATCGGAATTTGGCTCGGTGTGGTTGTTCCGTTGGCCGTTTGTGTGGCCATGGCGTTTTATATCAATAACCAACTTCAGTCAGGCGTCGAAACGAAATGTCTGTTTGGCATGTCTTGCCTGCCGATTCCCGACTTTGTCTTGACGCACCTGGGCGGCGTGTTGTATCAGAGTGGGCGACTCATTGAACTTCTCGGTTTGGGAACGGTGCTTCTTGTCTTGGGAACGCTCGACGATCGCTTTGGTCTTTCCTGGAAGATTCGTATTCTTGTTCAGTTGCTTGTCGCTTCGATTGCCGTGTTTCGCGGGTGGCATGCGACGGTGTTTTGCGATGTGCCCTGGCTTACGTCCATTTTGAGTGTACTTTGGATTGTCGCTTTAATCAATTCGTTTAATATGCTCGACAATATGGACGGACTCTCCGGAGGCGTGGCGTTTATTTGCAGTGCTTTTCTGGTCGCCGTACTGTTGGAATTTACGGTCAATCCGCTTTCGGGTCAGCCGCAACTGTTTTTGGCCGGGCTTCTCGTTTTACTCATGGGAGCGATTGCCGGTTTTCTCGTGCACAACAGTCCAAACGCGCGGCTCTTCATGGGCGATGGCGGTGCTTATTTCATTGGATTTCTTCTGGCGACAACGACTCTTTCAGCGACGTTTGTTTCAGAGGCTGCGCCGCGTCAGGCGATTTTCGTTCCTTTGTGTATTTTCGCGGTTCCGCTTTACGATATTACGAGTGTGATTTTTATTCGTCTGTCAGCCGGCAAGAGTCCGTTCGTCGGAGATCGTAATCATTACTCGCACAGACTGGTCGCGTTGGGGCTTTCCCGGACAGGGGCTGTGCTCACGATTTATCTTACGACGACGGTGTGTTCCATTGGAGCTTTGTTTCTTTATCAGGTCAGTTGGTTCTCCGCGTGTCTTGTGCTGGGGCAAGTATTGCTCATTCTTTTATTGGTCGCGATTTTGGAGTTCTCCGGACGCAAAAAACAGGTATGACCGGGGACTTGCCCATCGCGACACTTGCTTACCCGATATTGTTGCACGGAAACTTCTGGTTGTCACGGAAGAATGGCGATCGGGCGAACGGGTGAGCCGTCCGCTTGCTCAATGGCCAGCGGCGGGCACGACAAGAGAAAGACTTTTGATTCGTCCCAATCGACTGTTTTTGAAAACGGCGCGATTCGCAGTCCGTTGGGATTGGCATCGCTGTCGGAAGGCAGTGTGAAGGCTGGAAGACGATCCAAATGGGCAAGACATTCAAGTGGCAGGATCGGTGGTCTTTTCCCTAACAGAATACGATGACACATACGGTCGGCGTGAAGTGTTTCGACATCAAGCTTTTGCACTGAATTTTCAGGCATGTTGTCCGGAGAGAGACTCGAAAGGGAAGGGGACTCCAGTCCGAGTATCATGAGCGGAAAGCCGGTGAGCCAGGAGGCCGCTTCGACCGTCAAAGCGGGAAAGCCGCAATAGAATTCTCGCGAACCAAAGTACCTGCTCCATCCGGTACGCAGGAGAACTCGCGGGGCATGGTAAAAAATATCACGAAACGGCTGAAGGAGGTCAAGGTCAATGATAAACGGTACGGAGCCGGAGTCGAACGGAGTCAAATCAATCACGACGGCTGGTCCATGGAAATAATCCAGCGGAATATCCAGACAGGTTTCGCCGTCGACAAAGGCGTGAAAAGGGAAATCAAGATGTGTTCCCAAATGACTTCCGAGGACAAAAGCCGAAACGCGATAACCGTCAATGTCGTGATCCGCGACAATCTGATGCCGGAAAATTTCGTCGCCGGGATAGACCGGCATTCCCTCTTTTACGGTATGGGACAGATCGATTATTTCGTTCTCGTTACTGGTTTTGTCCATGGAACCCCCGGGCTGACCCGGTAAGAGTCAGCCGCAAGTTAAAATGTCAACGCGACGTTCTACCGTCCGCGGTACCCCCGCCCCATGAAGGGATAACGTTGTTGATTATTCTGGTATTGAGGTTGGGGGTATTGCTGTTGCATTTGCTGCGGGGCAGGCTGCGCTACAGCAGGTTGTACGATTCCGGCCTGTCTTGCTTTGGCAAGAGCTTCGTCCTGCGCTTCTTTTTCAGCCTTGGCTTTTGCCAGTGCTTCCTGTTTTTCTTTTTCCATTTCGGCAAGTTCGGTCGCCGTGGGCCGGTCGATGATAAAACCGGTCGGCATACCGCTTTGACTCATCGTATTGTTTTGAGCGTTGTTCCCGTAAACATCCTTACCTCCGTGGTCAACGACAAAACTGAAGTTCGCTCCGCAATCCATGGCCGAGTGATAAGTCAAGTTGCCGCCTGCATAACCTTGCGACGCTCCGTAGTAAGTGTTATTGCCGCGATACTCCATGATCACGCCAATACTTCCTTCCGCTCCGCACCCCTGGGTAAGTCCCTGTGTCGCTGTGAACATGTCGTCTCCGTCGAAATCGACGAGAAATCCCGCAGCCAAATCCCAGCCCATGCCGCTTCCCATAATCGTACCGTTATAGGTATCGTTTCCGCGATCATCGAAGCAGTAACCCAAAGCGTAGTGGCAGCCAAATCCGCAACTGAAACGCTGCCAAATTCCTTGCTGTCGCGGACCACCGTTGTATTCGCGAGAGGTCGCCGCCGGACGCTTGTCGTCTCCGGCAAAATCGCGAATCAAACCGATTCCCATCCAGTAGCCGCCGCCATGGGCAAAATAATCGTATTC
>JAQVID010000182.1 GCA_028695865.1 Thermoguttaceae bacterium
CCAAAAATCCCAACCGCGCAAACGTTTTCCGTATCGTACACGCCCCTTATGCGTCAGGCCGTACCCCTGTTACACGATCCCCCAAAAAACCAATTCCGTAATTCCGGTCTCGCATGACCGGAATTACGGAATGTGGGGACCCTTCGAACCGCTCATTCCCTAATTGCGCTCGTTTCACTCGCTCCATATACGGGCTTGAGAAATTTTCATCGCTCCCCAAACCGAGGTCCATTACGACCAACCAAGCCCATAATGCAGGTCGCATGCGTTTGATTATACCTTATGTACTGATTATGTTCTTCATGCTGTGATTAAATTGGACGGATTTGGCGGAAAGGAATGGTTTTACACAAAAAAACTTTTTGGATTCTTCTTAATCTTTGTTGTCAAAATTGGCAATTTCTTTATAATGGAACAATAGTTTTCTTAATTGCCACAGGCGGTATACAGCCCCCGTGGTCGTTAAGATCGGATGCGAGTGATAAATTGCTCGTATCGCGCAACACCTATTGATTTATCGATGGAAACATTGATTTAGCGCAAGTGATTCGCGGACTGGCGCTAAAAAGAACATTTCGCCGCGATTGCCTTGTCTCCAACGAGATCAAGTTAAATTTTAGAACAGAGGAACCCGATGGACAAAGAATGTTGTGTCAACATGAAGGAGCAAAAAACCGGCTCTTTGGTTCGCCTTTACAAAGCCGCCGCTTTTACTCTTGTTGAACTTTTGGTCGTGATCGCGATTATTGGTATTTTGATCGCTCTTCTTTTGCCTGCGGTCCAAGCGGCTCGTGAGGCGGCCCGACGCATGCAATGTACGAACAACCTGAAGCAAATTGCGATTGGGCTTCACAACTATCATGATACTTACGGCGCATTCATGTATACCCGCAGTGGCGGTTGGGTAACGCCTGTGGATTGGCACGATGGTTTGTGCAGTTTTCACGTTCCGCTTCTTCCTTATTGCGAACAACAGGCCCGATACGATTTGATTATCACAACCAGATCAGATGGCCGCTGGCCCTGGACAACTTCTGAATATAACTGTTGGAAAGGCAATATAGATTACTTGGCCTGCCCGTCTGATCCAACCGGCCGCGATCCCGCACATACTCGTTCAAACATGAAAACAACTTATTGTGGCAGCTTGGGCGACACAATCTATCGAACATCTTATGACAGCACAAATGATCGCGGTTTTTTTGCCGGAGGCGTGCGGTCCGGTTCAAAGAACACTTCAATGAGTTCACTACTTGATGGAACGTCCAATACGGTCGCGATAAGTGAACGTGTTAGTGCTCCGTCTATGCTGAGCACATCCTTAAAAGGTTTTTATCTGAATATTTCTGACACTAATAATGCAAAAAAAGACAAGTGTTTGGCGGCGCAATCGACATCACAACCTGGTTTTTACAATACATCGCTTGGTACGATCACCAATGTCGTTGGTTATCTGTTTCAGGAAGGTCGCTCCGCCAACGCCTATTTCAATACGGTGATTGCGCCCAATGGTCCCGGCTGTGGACGACTTGACGCCCAAGGAATTTACACGGTGACGAGTAATCATCGCGGCGGTGTCAATGCCGCACTTGCTGACGGAAGCGTTCGTTTTATTTCCGACACGATCGATACCGGACCGAGTACGTACGATGGTTCGACCGAGGCCAACGACCCGCACACCAAACAGGGTGTCAGTCCGTTCGGAGTGTGGGGCGCTTTGGGCTCCATCAACGGTGGTGAATCGACTACTCCGTAAGTTCTTCAATGTAATCAAAGCGGGAGATGAAGAAGCGTCTTGAACGAAGCTTCATTCACCGCTTTCATAACGCGTCGGCACTCCGGAATTCTTCACAAAGGGCGAATTTTTTGCCGTCAATTTAATTACGCCGGCTTAATTACGTCGGCCTCAACCAGAAGAAAAGTACCCCCGTATCTCATTAAAAAAAGGAGCAAACCAGATGGTCGCTCCTTTATTATCTTTATTATCAGGTTCGTCTGCTCTCAACATTATCTGAAAGCCGTTTTATCATCATTACGGACGGGGCTTGGTATTCTTTGGAATGATGATATCGTCAACCGCTTTTCCAACATCGAGCGTCGTGGCACCGGGACCGGTGACCGATACGGTTAAACCACTCGTCTTGACGTTGGAAAATTTCTTGTCCACATAGCAGTGAGTGGGTACATACTCGTTTTTCATTTTCGCGGCAATTTCGTCGGCTTCCTTGTCACTGGCCGGAACGACATCCGCGTATTGACTCTTGGTCGTTACGTTCTTGGTCACAAGAGCAATATATTCTCCTTTGGGAATACCTTCATACTGCCCATTCGTTTTCAGCTTGATTTTCCCCAACTCATCAGTTCGGCCATCGACCATATAACCGGAAGCATCGCTTTTGAGTTCAACCGCGGCTTCCGCAAGCGGCTTGCCATCCTGCGTGACTGTAATTTCAAAGGGGACAAGTTCCGGCATACCGGCAGGTAATTTCTGTCCCTGGCACCCGGAAAGCAAAGAAATCGCCGCCAAAACGGCGAAACAGGCCAATAATTTTCGCATTCAAACGTCCTTTTCAAAAAGAGAATACAATCTCAACAAGCGGAAAAAAGTCACTTGCTCCGCTTGTCCTGTTTGACCGTCAGGCCAAACCACACCTTTCAACACGAAGTATTATACACCCTCAATTTGGTTTGTCACAGGGCACAAGGCAAAAAAAATCCAATACAATCCCGTCTGTAACCGTTCCGGATTCGTGATCGGTGATAATGATAATTAATGATATCAGGCTTAAATAACAGACGATGAGAATGATTTTCGATTGCCAGGCAAACATTTGAGCCGCCCGGTACGATTATGCGTCAATCCCGCCCTTTTGATAATACGAGAAAGCGATATAATAAGATTAAGTCCATTGCGGCATCGCTTGATGATTGTACAGATACCGCAGTTTTTGTAATAGGTGTAGTTTGCGTATCGATAGACAGGTTAAAAAATCATGACAGAATCCAAGGCGTTAAGAGTCAGTGTGGCACAGGCCCGACAGGCTGAATACATCGGAAAAACCGTTTTACTTAAAGGTTGGGTTCGTACCCGACGTGACTCCAAAGGAGGCTTCAGTTTCGTCGAACTCAATGATGGTTCCTGCCTGGGAAATGTTCAGATTATCGCGCCAAATACCCTCGATAATTACGATTCAGTCGTTGCGAAATTGACTGCCGGTTGCAGTGTTTGGGTTTCCGGACTGGTCAAGCAATCTCCCGGAAGCGGTCAAGCGACCGAGGTTGAAGCCCTGGAAATAGGTCTTTACGGAGATGCTCCGGCCGATTATCCGCTCCAGAAGAAACGGCATTCCCTCGAATTTTTGCGAACAATCGCGCACTTGCGGCCTCGAACAAACACGTTTGGGGCAGTCGAACGTATTCGCAACCGGGTCAGTTTTTCGATTCATCAGTATTTTCAGGAACTTGGCTTTTTCTATGTGCATACCCCGTTAATCACGGCAAGCGACTGCGAAGGAGCCGGACAAATGTTCCGAGTCTCGACACTCGACCCGGCCAAACTTCCCAAAAAAGAAGACGGTTCCGTCGATTACGAACAGGATTTTTTTGGCAAACCTTCTTATTTGACCGTCAGCGGCCAACTTGAAGGCGAAACGTTCGCTTGTGGATTGGGCAAAATCTATACGTTTGGACCAACGTTCCGCGCCGAAAATTCCAATACATCGCGGCATCTGTCCGAGTTCTGGATGATCGAACCGGAAGCGGCCTTCTACGAATTGGAAGACAATATGGAGCTGGCCCAGGGCTTGCTCAAACGAATCTTTTCGGATGTACTGGAAAACTGCCCGGAAGACATGGAGTTTTTCAACAAGCAGTTCGATACGTCGCTCATCGAAACTCTCCGTCATATTATTGACAGCGATTTCGTTCGCCTTCCGTATACAGAAGCGGTCGAAATTCTCGTTGCTTCAGGCCGTAAATTCGACTATCCCGTCTCCTGGGGAGTCGATTTACAAAGCGAGCACGAACGATATTTGACGGAAGAACATTTTAAAAAGCCGGTTATTTTATATAATTATCCCCGAGCGATCAAACCATTTTATATGCGAGTCAACGAAGACGGCAAGACGGTTCGCGCCATGGACGTTTTGGTTCCCAAGATTGGTGAAATCATCGGCGGAAGTGAACGTGAATATCATCTGGATATCTTGCAGCAGCGAATGGACGAACAGGGTTTGGCAAAAGAAAATTATTGGTGGTACGAGGACTTGCGTCGGTATGGCACGGTACCGCACAGCGGTTTTGGCCTTGGTTTTGAGCGCGTCATTCAGTTTGTAACCGGAATATCGAATATTCGCGATGTTATTCCATTCCCACGGACACCGGGAACATGCGAATTTTAAGTGTTTTTGGCAAACCCGCCCAAAACTTGCGCGTTTCATCAATCAGAAATGAGCGGCATAATCGTAATAAACCTGTTAACTTGTTTGGTTTGAGAAAAAAGGGTAAAAAAGGGAGTGTTTTGGGGGGATTTTGATTGCATTTTTTCGCCCTCTCAATACAATATAATGGAAGGACTTGGTATAAGGAGTTAAGGATGATGAACAAACATGCCAGTCGTGCAGCCTTTTTGTTGCTTGGTTTTGTCTTGTGTCTGTTTGTTTCGGGCCTTTGGTCCGGAGTATTTGGGCAAATTGGCGGGATGTTGCCTCCTGGACAATATCCGGTGCAGGCCCCGCAAGATGGTCAGGCCCAAGTCGATCAGGCTGCGATTGTTGGAGGGGCAAGGACGGTAGGAGTAACGCGTCCGCTTGAGGTCCCTCCGATTTACGCGTTTGAAAGCCCCATAGACGCGACGCGGCGTCAGTTGATCGTGGTTGATTCGGAGACAAAACGAATTTGTGTTTATCATGTTCGCCCGGATGGTAACAAAAGTACGATTGAAATGGTTGCGTCACGAAATTTCCAGTGGGACTTGAAATTGGACGATTTTAATAATACAGGGTTGAGTCCGGCGCAGATTCGGGAACAATTGGATCGAAAGAAAACCGGTCGCACCCAGTAACTTGGTAGTTTACATGTCTTGCGTAGTCAGGGCGAAACAAATAAACGATTCGTATTTGCGAGGTGAGTAATGAGTCAATACTACGATCTTGAAAAAGCATCCCAGGTTCTGAATCTATCGACGGCGGAAGTGAACCGTCTTCGGGAGCAGGGAAAGATTCAAGGGTTCCGCGATGGCTCGAACTGGAAGTTCAAGCGTGAAGATGTTGACAAGTATTTGACGCAACGGATTAAGACCGGGTCGGAGTCGGGCGAGTTTGTTTTGGCAGGAGATGATGAAGATTCGTCTTTGTTTGAAAAGGACGAGGAAGAGCTTACACCGGCGGGCGACAATTTTCTGGACCTGACGTTCGACGATACGGAGCTTCCGAGTCTTATGGGTCAAAAACCGGCAGACGTTTCGCCCGCCAAGCCGGAATCGGTACCTGCGTCGTCCCCTCAAGTAACAAGTACAACCTCCCCTTCGGATTCCGGTTTATCGTTGGACGATGACGACAACAAGATTAATGTCGATAATGACTTGGACTTTTTGAGCCTGGTAGACGATGACTTGGCGTTGAATATGGGTAACACCGACGGCTTGAGTCTTGCTTCTGACGACGATGTTGTACTTGGCGGCAAAAAGAAAACGCCTGCCAAAGAAACCGCGACAACCAGTTCAACCAGTCCAATCAGTTCAACCAGTACAACCGATTCAATCAATACAACCAGTACGAGTGAAGCAAGTACGCTGTCGCTGACACCTGAAGACGACAGCAGTTTTTCACTTGGACTTGCGGACGAAACGACGCCGGCGCCCGTGGTTGCCGAAACGCCTTCTGCCACGGCGGAAGCAGACGACGCGGTTTTTACGCTGGATGATGATGAGCCTGAAGCTTCAAACGATTCTGAAAGTTACGCGCTGGCAGACGAACCGGCCAAGGTTGAAGTTGCCAAGCCGGAAGCTCCGAAACCGCAAGATTCGCAATCGGAGAGCAGTTTCTCTTTGGCAGATGATGATCTGGCGCCCGAACCGCAACCTGTAACATCTTCATCGGAAATTGATTTGGGCAATGAAGATAATGAAGATGACGACGATGGTATTTTCCAGTTGGCAGACGAACCAACCGTGCCGAAAGCACAAGCTCCAGCACCAGCACCGGCTCCTGCGACAGCCTCGGATTCCGATGAAGATTTTCGTTTGGACCCTGTTGCGCCTTCGTCGGACGAGTCCGATTCGGAAAGTGCTTCGCAATCCATTGCCGTCGACGACAGCAGTCTTTTCATGCAGGATGAAGACGCGGCCAATATGTATCCCGGGGCGAATACCGGGTTTGCGGACGCAAGTACTTCCAGTGACGCTTTTGTCCCGATGGATACAGATGCCTCACCGTTTTCGCCGGCGCCTTCTGCCGATGGTTTTGGCGAACCGATGCCTGCTCCGACAGGAATGGATATGTCGCCAGCGTCCAATTCCGGAGACTTGGAATTCAGTGATTTCGCGGCCGCGCCCATGCCGGTTG
>JAQVID010000183.1 GCA_028695865.1 Thermoguttaceae bacterium
AAGCTCGTTGTTATTTCGCGCAATATGAAGACCGGCGACTGGCAGATCATTGCGGCGGAGTGTGAATCATGACCATGCGTTTTAATCCCGAATGCTGTTGCTGTACTTCCAAAGAAATCGCGTCTGTCACTTTTCACGGAACCGGCACATGGGACTTAACCCCCTATCAAGGCGACGATATTGGAACCGGATCGCGTTACTGGCGGCTTCGTAACAACTACATGGGCTATGTGCCCATGCAATACGGTTGTATTGATGAAAACGGCAAACTTATCGGTCTGCCCGATTCCATTTCGTCCGACAGTTACAAGTACACATGGACCTTCGTTCTGGAAACCGGCTGCCCTGACAAAGACGATAAAATTCTATGGGCTAATGGCGAACGTTCCGGTGTGTTCAAATGTTAATGATAAAAAGGTGTTTTATGCTCGAAAAAATAAGTGGTTTAACCCATATGCCGTTCCTGTGCAAGAACGAAAGCGGCGAAAAAATTCTGTTCTATTCCACAGCGGAAGAAACGGAGAATCCTGTCTGGAAGCTCCATTATATTATTGGTAATAACGAGCCATGTCGTATTAAAACCGGCTTTGCGGAAAACGTTATCGAGTGTTCTCCCACCGCATGGCAGGACGACACCGGTTGGCATGTCTCCTTTATTTCAAATGGTCACTCCGACAGCGGTATTTACCGTCTTTATCGCATGGACGGTACTTCACTTGAAACGTTGGCGAAGCCGGTTGCCGTCCGTATTGCCCGATCTGGATTTATTCATGAGGAACGAATCGTCGTGGGTGAAGTTCAGGACGTTGTTCACATTCATGACAGCTCTGGCGATAAAAAGATCGTTCTGCCCGGCGCGTTTTTATATCGCATTGCCTATCGTGCGGACGATCCTGATAAATTACTCATTTCCGGCGACTGGATCGGAGAGAATACAGACGTTTTCACGCTCGAATATGATCTCAACAGTGACGCCCAGCGTTATCTTGAATGTAATGGCGATCCCGCTTATAAGTGCACTATTCTTGGCGACGAGATTCTTTACGCCAAACGGGAAGACGGCGGTTTTGAGAATCGCCATATTTGTCATTCGAATCATATTCATGGTATCGACTGCAAGATCGCGGAAAAGTCGGAAGACATTCTTTCGTCGTCCGGATTACACATTACGAAAAACTGCGGCTGTCGTTTATCCCGTTCCGAACGTGCGGAGAAGCCGGTTCGGACAAGCTGTCTGGAATGTGTTGAAAAGCACCTCGGCGCGGCGGCTGTTTTACTTTCGGAGATACATAACGGCTATTCCTATCGCTTTTTTCTGATCGGGCATTTACATGAAGCGGAAGAGGAATCACAGGAATGGCCGGATTTACACCTTGTCCTAAGAGAAGCCCGTCGCAATTACATTCACAGCGGCACCGTTCCCGATTGGGAATCTCTCGCACGGCAGATCGCCACCATTCGGGAGACATTATGATGATTCTTTCAGGACTTGAAATTGCCCATCAGATCGAACTTGGTCGTATTACTATTGATCCGTTCAATCCGGAGAGACTCAATCCGAATAGCTATAATCTGCGATTGGCCAATGAACTGCTTGTATATGACAGCCCTGTCTTGGATATGCGAAATGAACCAGTTTGTACACAACTTGTTATTCCAGAAAGCGGTTTACTTCTAACACCCGGCGAACTTTATCTTGGCCGCACCGTTGAAAGAACGAAAACAGACAGGTTCGTTCCCATGTTGGAAGGCCGCTCGTCGATTGGGCGTTTGGGTCTTGCGATACACGTCACCGCCGGGTTCGGCGACATTGGCTTCACCGGCTTTTGGACACTGGAAATTTACTGTCTTAAGCCGGTTCGCGTTTATCCGAACGTTGAAATCTGTCAGATCTATTATCATACCATTCTTGGCGATTATCAACTGTATTCAAGCGGAAAATATCAGGACAATTCAAGTATTCAGCCAAGTCTGTTATTTCACGAATTAAAGGAGAATTTATGACACTTTGTTCAACAGAGTCGGAATCGCGACTCATGAAAATTTACGAAGATATTACGTTTCACGACTCAAAGTCGTCTTCGTTCAAACGTGAAAACGCCAATATTAACGGCGATACAAGTATGGGCTCCATGCTCCAAATGGGAAGCGCCGGAGCCCGCGAATATTTTCTCGAACACGTTCTCAAGCCGGAACACGCCACCGCTCATAAAAACGGCGATATCCACATTCACGATCTGGACTTCTACACAACGACAACGACCTGTACCCAGATTGATCTCTTAAAGCTGTTCAAAGGTGGCTTCTCCACCGGACACGGTATTTTACGAGAACCGAACGATATCCAGTCTTACGCCGCTCTGGCCTGTATCGCGATCCAGAGTAATCAGAACGATCAGCACGGCGGGCAGAGTATTGTCAACTTCGATTACGGTCTCGCCCCCGGCGTCGCAAAAACGTTCAGGAAACGATATCGCGAAAACATGGTCAAGTCGCTCGGACTTAAAGAAATTTTCCCCGGAAAAACCTATCAACAACTGGACGAACTTTCCATTCAGGTCGAAAAAACTCTTGCCGCGAAAGGACTGTTCATTCGCTATCTTGAAACCAGCGACCAAACGCCGAATAAAGAATATAAAAACGCGGAATTTGAAGCCTATGGTTTTGTTTGGGGCAATGAAGCCGAATGCAAACAGATCGAAGCGTTCCTTTCCTGCCAACTCTGGGCTTACGCCGAAGCGGTGTACGAAACCGAACGGGCAACGTATCAGGCAATGGAAGCTGTCATTCATAATCTTTGCACGATGAACAGCCGTGCTGGGGCACAGGTCCCCTTTAGCTCCATAAATTACGGTATGGACACCTCTCCCGAAGGACGCCTCGTTACACGTTCAGTTCTTTTGGCCCACGAAGCCGGATTGGGAGGGGGAGAAACGCCGATCTTCCCGATCCATGTCTTCCGCGTTTGCGACGGGATCAATGGCACAAAAGACGACCCGAATTACGATCTGTTTCAACTCGCCTGCCGTGTTAGTGCCAAACGGCTCTTTCCCAACTTCGTCTTTCAGGATGCCCCTTATAATAAGGCATATTACAAAGGAACGCCGGAGACAGAATGCGCAAGCATGGGGTGTATTTTTGGCAATGAAATAATCACTTATAAAATCGGCAACCGTCTTTTTGTTGAGGGTATTAGTCGAGCTTGGGACAGACTTGAACATATCGGTAAGGTTCGTAACCAAGGCGTTTCTCAATATATTGACGTCGATAATGTTGTTATTTACGATAGTCATACTGGAGATTTTGTAAAGGCTTTCCGTTTTATCCGGAATCCTGACCAAGGAAATTGGAAAGAAATCATATTTTCGAATGGTCGCTCACTAAATGCAACGGCGGATCATCCGCTTCCTGTTCAAGAAAAAGGACGGACTTTCGTTTCCGATTTACAGATCGGAGATAAAGTTCCTGTCGTATGGAAGCAGTATTCGAGTAATACGGAACCATTTGACGTTGATAAAGCATGGCTTCTTGGAACAATCCTTTGCGACGCCTGTTACAAAGGTCAATTGACGGCAAGTTTCGGAGTTGACGAAATGGATATTGTCCAGAGGTATAGAACCGTTCTCAAAGATAAATACGGTCTTGAGACAAAGATAGTTGAGCGTCAGCGTGGAGCCAAAGGGCATTATTTCGACGTTGTTGCCATTGGCGAAAAGGCCGACTTGTGTCATACTCTCAGAAAGAAGTTCGGCGGTCTTCCCAAAAAGCTGCGGCATATTCCGAACGAGGTATTTGAATGGAAGAGGGAAGCAAGAGTGGCCTTTCTATGCGGCATGATTGACGCAGACGGTTATTTGAACAAAAACCAACAAATAGCTATTGGAAGTACCAACCATGAATTGGCAATTCAACAACTCCTTTTAGCACAGTCTCTTGGCCTTCCTGGCAAACTGTATCATAATCATTACAACAAACAAGCTCAATGGAAAATCCGCTATGGTGTATTCATTCCAACCTCTCAAGAAATAGTCGATGGATTGACGTCAGAAAAGAAACGCAAACGATTTCAAGCAGTACCTGTTCCCAAAACACCGGAGTATATTGACGCTGTTGCGATCAACGATCTTGGCGTCTTGAACAAGCCCAGTTTCGACGTTGAAACCGAAAGCGATTACTTTGACGTCTCCGGTATTATCTCTCATAATTGTCGGACGCGTGTTATCGCCAATGTTCACGATCCCGACAAAGCAATCTCCTGGTCTCGTGGTAATTTGAGTTTCACGTCAATCAACCTGCCGCGACTGGCAATGAACGCAAACAGGGATACTACCAAATTTTTCAACGACCTGGACAGTACATTGAATCTCTGTATCGATCAACTTCTGGATCGACTGGAATACCAGTCGCGGCGCAAGAAAAAGAATTTCCCGTTCCTCATGAACGGTGTCTGGCTCGACAGTGACACACTCGGTCCCGAAGACGAAGTGCGCGAAGTACTGAAACATGGAACGTTATCCGTCGGCTTTATTGGACTGGCGGAAACATTAGTTGCTCTGACGGGCAAACACCACGGCGAAAGTGAAGAGTCACAGAAGCTGGGACTCGAAATTGTCGCCTTTATGCGAAAGCGTCTGGACGAGGAAGCGGAAGAAAGAAAACTGAATTTCTCACTCCTTGCCACTCCCGCAGAGGGCTTGAGTGGGCGTTTCGTTAATCTGGACAAAGCGAAGTTCGGAATTCTTCCCGGTATTACAGATCGTGAATATTACACAAACAGTTTTCATGTTCCGGTTTGGTACGAAATTTCAATCGCGGACAAAATCCGAATAGAAGCTCCATACCACGCGTTGTGTAATGCCGGACATATCACTTATGTTGAGTTGGACGGAGACGCTTCAAAGAATCCCGAGGCATTCGAAAAGATCATCCAACTCATGAAAACAAGCGGAATTGGCTATGGCGCGATCAATCACCCTATCGATCACGATCCTGTTTGCGGCTACAATGGAATTATCAACGACACCTGTCCCAAATGCGGGAGGAAGGAAACAAATGAAAAACCTTTTGAAAGAATACGAAGAATTACCGGTTATCTCGTCGGCTCTCTCGACCGGTTCAACGACGCGAAGCGGGCCGAAGTCGCCGACAGAATCGCTCATCAGTGGTGAGAGAATTCGCATTGCCTGTTGGGAAAACGATTCCATTATCGACGGTCCCGGTTTGCGTTTTGTGTTATTCGTTCAGGGGTGCGAAAGGAACTGCCCCGGTTGTCATAATCCCGCGACACACGCCCGAACTGGCGGTCGTTGGGCAAGCGTCGAAGAAATTCTGGAGGTCGTTGACAGAAACCCACTTCTGGACGGCATAACCATTTCCGGCGGTGAACCGTTTCTCCAGTCTACTCCCTGCGCTGTCTTATCGCGGGAAATTCATAAAAGAGGTCTTTCAGTCGCAGTTTATACAGGCTTCACGTTCGAGGAAATACTGTGTTGTCCCGATTCTGATCACCTGTCTCTTCTGAAAGAAACCGACATTCTCATCGACGGACCCTATCTCAAAAACCAACGTTCCTTGGACCTGAAATTTCGCGGGTCATCCAATCAGCGCATTATCGACGTTCCGAAGTCATTGGCCGCCAATAAAATAATTGAACATTTTTGGTAATTTATCCGAATAATAGTGAAAACAGCTCTTGCAACTATCATAATTCACGGTAGAAAAGACACACCTAGCCACAGACAACGTAAGGACGTTGCATCCCAATTGGTGCTGCCGCACCGTTGGTGAAAAACCGCTCCCGTTGGTCGCTTTGTTTCACGACCGTCAAACAACGACGCTATTGAGGTCTCGCCTGGCCCCGAAAGGGGAGTCTTAACACAATTCATAACAGACTACTCCAACCGGGCTGACCTCATTTTTATTTTTGTTTGTACTGAAATTCTTGAATCCACAAAATTTAACAAATTTTTTGAAAGCCCCCAAAAAGGCTATTGTAATATTTGCTTTTCACTGTAATATAAAGGTACCTACCACGGAGCTTGGCACAACAACTGGCGATAGAAATTCCATTCGTCCCCGAAAGGGAACGTATGGTCGTTGCATCCCAACGGTGCTATCGTACCGTTGACATGCAATCGCTTCCGTTGGTCGCTTTATTTAGCGACCGTC
This sequence comes from Thermoguttaceae bacterium, assembly GCA_028695865.1. Classification (GTDB taxonomy): domain Bacteria; phylum Planctomycetota; class Planctomycetia; order Pirellulales; family Thermoguttaceae; genus JAUNBG01. Next base: position 6,169 of record JAQVID010000183.1, read on the forward strand.
AAACAACGGTGTCAACGGGAACCGCCCGACCCGAAAGGGAACGTAAGCATTATCATAACGCGTATTCCAACGGGCGGTCCCTGCTTTTTCATTGAAGTTCTGTTCGCCCCTTTAAGCGGCATCTTACAACCTTTGCCCTCTCACACTTTCCATACGGACGGAACCTCTTTTTTCTTTTGAAAAACTTCTCTTTCTTTGGTAAATTTCCCGGCAGTCCCCTTGATTATATTCGGATTTCACGGCTCACTGTTCCTGCATGGAATTTCCATCTCCGTTCAAAAATTCCAGACGACAATAGGAAGGAGGAATCATGGCAACAATTTTAACTCGGCAGGGGAAACTCGGAACTTCCTTTGTCATTCATTATTATGGCAATGACCGGAAGAGTCGA
>JAQVID010000184.1 GCA_028695865.1 Thermoguttaceae bacterium
CGTTACGGCTATTGATTCACTGCCAATAAGTCTTGATTTGATTTGTTTTTTGTGCTTCCCTCTGCAGGTTCTGTGCGCAGACGTGTCCAGGTAGAGACACCACGCGGTGATGTTTCTACAACAAGACGCAAGCGGTGGCCGGCCGGAAAGAATGATCACGGCAGGCCCGGCGAGATTTCAGAGAGATTCCGATTCTCTTGCACAATCAACGTTTCCGAGACGCTCTGATTCGCTGGATCAGTTGCGACAGATACGCTCGAAGTTCAGGCGACATTTCGCGGATTCCTTTGACATATATATTATGTATATTATGTGCGCACGTATATTATGTGCGCATGATACATTCACCCGACCGCTTGATTTACCGCTGTACGAACTGAAGCATATTTCCTTCCGGGTCATAGAAATTGCGAAGGAATCCACCGCCTTGGGCTTTAATTTTTTTCGGTTCAACTTTGATTCCGGCGTCGCTCAATCGCTTGGCGGCGGCATCGAGGTCCTTGACTCTCAAGGCCAAATGGGCAAAGCCGGGAGCTTTGGTTGTCATGGATCGGGGTGAAGAATCACACGACATGATCTCCAAAAACGAACCGTCCGCCGCTTTTAAAATCAGTGTATTTTCGGCAACATTGTCAAAATGAACGGTGTAGCCCAAGTGAAAACAATACCATTCGGCCAAAATGCGCGGGTCTATGGCGGCAATAGCGGGATGATCGATACCAGTAATTAAATCGTTCATAATACGGCTCCATATAAAATCTGTTTCAGTTAGTCCAATCAAAAATCGTCCTGCTTGCCAGGCGATTTATTGCTTTGGTATAATCATACCTTGGTTGCCCCCATAAATCAAGAGGATATTGAAGAAAACATGGTTAGCGGGCATGGTCTTGCGGGACAGAAACTCTGCGGCGGCGTGACCACTGCTTTTACTTCTGCCCGGAACCAATGGGCCAAAGCCCACGCACTCCTCCCATTCACAGGGTGGTGTGATTTATTTGCTCGTTTTGGTAAGATAACCAACCCCGTAATGGAAGTCACGCGACCGGAATTAGGGAGTTTTGGGACGGATTCGAACCGCACTGGCCCTAATTGCGTTCGTTTCACTCGTTCCATATCCGGGCCTTCAGGAAGAAAAGTTTAATTGACGTTTTTGTTTGGAAGACTTTGCGTGAGCGATGTGACCTGATAAATGATATTGGTTATGTATATTTACCAGAGTATAAATACGCAATAATTGTCGCGATTAACCCGGTCGTGAGACTTTGGTAAAAAATCGCGAATAATTGACGTTGCGAAAGTCCCAAATGTTACCCCTCGTCCTGTTGACACGGGAATATTCGCAAAATATAATTACTAATGGTTTTCCGACGCCGCAATGCGTGATTTTTTTGGAGAACCGTGTGTGATTGAGTCGTCAAGCGTTCTTTTCGATTCAGATGAGGCCGTTTGATCTGCGTGATTTTGTATGTGTTCGACCGTGATTACCCAGGGAGTGTATTATGACCAAGGTGCAGGGCATGTGTCTCGTATTATTTTTGTTTTTTTCTTCGACGCTTTTTGGACAGGAAGGCTACATGGTCGGAGAAAATATCGTGAAGAACCCTTCATTTGAAGAGGTTAAGAATGGTAAGGTGGTCGGTTGGGGGTACTCAGCCCGCACTTATTCGCTTTGCTCTGATACCGGTTGCGAGGGAAATCATTCGATTCGTTTTGAAAGTCAAGATGCTTCCCGATACGATTTCTGTAATCAGCTCTTGGACCTCAAAGTGGACGAAATGTATCAGTATTCGTGCCAATTCAAGACGGAAAATATTCGCTGTTCCGGGCAAGGCATGTCCATTTGCATCCAGTGGAGCGGAGCCGATGGCAAATGGCTCGGCGGAGCGTTTGCGTCTACAGGAGTCAAGGGAACGTCCAAGGGCTGGGTTAAAGTTTCTGGTCTTACCCGTCCCATTCCAAAAGAAGCCAAAAAAATCACCCTCTCTGTTTATGGTCGTCAGGGAACCGTTGGAGTGGCCTGGATAGACGATGTTCAAGTCAGACGATTTATTCCTCCGTTCTTTGGCCCTGTGACCACCAACTGCTATCGACAGCAGACAACCGGAGGCAACGTCTCTGTGTTTGTCGCGGTGAATCCGCTTATCAAGGAAGATTTTTCGCAGTACAAGTTTTGTCTTGCGGTGATCGATCAGACGGGTAAAGAGCAGATGACGCTTGTTCCTTCATCACACGAAGAGCATTCGATTGTTTTTTCGCTTGACGCGGGCAAACTTGCTTGCGGTACCTGGCGGCTTGAGTGTCGTGCCGTCAATCCGGCTTCGAATAAAAAAGAAATTTCGTCGCCTCTCAAGTTGACCAAACTCGATCGCATGCCACAGCGGAAAGCCTGGATTGATGAGCATCGCCGTTTGATCCTTGACGGCAAGCCGTTTTTCCCGCTTGGTCTCTATTTCGGAAATGTGAGCCCGGAGCATTTGGAAATCTATGCCAAGTCGTCTTATAACTGTCTCATGCCGTATGTTCCTGTTACGCGAGAAACTCTCGACCGGATTCACGCCAAAAATATCAAGGTAATCTACAGTGTAAAAGACGTTTATAAGGGAGCGCTAAAACTCGAAACAGAAGAGCAGGCCGATGCCAAAGTCCGAAAAACGGTCAACGCGCTCAAAGATCATCCGGCGATCATGGCGTGGTATGTCAATGACGAGTATCCGCTGAGCCGTATCAATGAATTGACCAATCGGCGCGACCTTATGGAAGAACTTGATCCGGGGCGTCCCACTTGGGCCGTTTTATATCAGGTCCACGAACTTCGCGGTTATCTGCCGACGTTTGACGTTGTGGGCACCGATCCGTATCCGGTGGCTACCAAGCCGATCAGTCTTGCCTGGGACTGGAGTGTGCTAACGAATCAAGCCGTTTTTCAAGCCAAAGCAGTATGGCAAGTTCCGCAAATTTTCGATTGGTCTTTGTACAAGGATACCAAAGCGGCCAAGCGTGGCCAGCGCGCTCCGACTTATGAAGAAATGCGAGCCATGTACTGGATGAACATCGCCGGCGGTGCCAATGGACTTATTGCCTATTGCTGGCACGCCCTGTTCCAAATGGATAAAGAGCCTTCCGATGAGCTCCGAAGCCCCATGATACGCAAGCCGTTCGAGCAGAGTTGGAAAGAAGTCAGTCAAATCGGACAAGAAGTATCGGATCGGATTCCATTGCTCCTTTCGATTGACAAGCCGATGCCGATTGAGGTGACGCAAGGGAAGGGGAGTGTTGCCTGGCGCGTCTATGGTCAGGGCGACGAAACCTGGGTACTTCTGGTTAATCTGAACGAAAAAGAATCAACCGATGTGACATTATCAGCCGGGCAAGCCGTTTGCGTGATTGGAACCCATTTGGGAATTGCTCCTGTGAAAACGCCGACCGTAGATGCCCTCGGAAAGAACGTCGCGATTCGACTTGCTCCCATGGAGCCGCTGTTTGTCGGACTTAAAAAGAGAGATCGCTAATTGAAGTATGCCCCTCGGCAATCTTTGCGAGAACGAATGCGCGAAGTTGCCGATTGTATTTTTGTTTGTATTTTGAATTGCATTTTTGTTTGTATTGAACCTCATGCTCATCGTAACACTGACGCCCTGCGCGGCTTGGTGATTTTTCCCGAAAGGAAACCGAATGAAATTATTCTTTAAAGGTTTATTGGCGTTTCTTTTATGTACGTCGTTTGCGACGGCGGCCGAGACCGTGTTGGTCGATTTTCAAAAGACCGATTTATCAAAAGTGAACTTGCTTGGCGGCGCGACTCTTACGGCCAAAGACGGTGTTGTTACATTCGTGACGAAAAAGGTCGGGACTGATGTGCGAACTTACGCTCCATCCGGCCTGATCGTTTCCGGCAATTGGGACTTAACTCCCTGGCGTTCGATTGTTGTCGAACTTTCGCAAAAAACCGGCAAGACGATTCGGGTCGTTCTCAAGCTGGAAAACGCGTATGTCCCGGGCAAAGCTACTGGTGTTTATCTCAATTGGCTTAATTTTTCCAGTGAGGCCAAAGAGTATCCGATTACCATGATTGCTCCGTCGTCCATTATGACATTTGGCATGCGTCGGGGGCCTTGGGACGTTGGAATTCGCAATACGCTGGAAATGGACAAGGTTTCACGTATTTTGCTTTATACGGAAACAGACGATGCTGATGTGACCTGGACGCTCAAACGTATTGTTGCGACTGATCGGTTGGAGGATACCCGGGAACCATGGCTTGCCATGAACCCGGCCAAGGCGTTTCCCTTTATCGATATTTTCGGACAATTTATGTTCAACGAGTGGCCCAATAAAGTCTATTCAGATGCCGATCTCAAAGATCATATGCGTTCAGAACTGGACGACCTGAAATTACATCCCGGCCCTAAAGGTTGGGACCAATACGGAGGTTGGGCCGATGGTCCCCGGTACGAGGCAACGGGCCAGTTTTACGTCAAAAAGATCAGCGGCAAATGGTGGTTCATTGATCCGGAAGGTTATTTGTATTGGTCGCATGGGCCGGTACGCGTTACCGCGTCGAGTGGCGAAACGCCTCTGGATGGTCGCCAGTCGTATTTTTCATACCTGCCTGACCCGAAAGAAGATAAAACATTTGCCCGGTTCTACGATACGCATGATCCGCTTTTGCGCGATTATTATGTGAAGTGGGGGGTAAAAAAGACTTACGATTTTTCGGCGGCCAATTTATTGCGTAAATACGGCATGACATGGCGCCGTACCTTCGACGAAATGGCGCATGTTCGTCTTAAAAGTTGGGGAATGAATACCATTGCCAATAGCAGTGACGAAAGCGTTTGCTTGCTCAATCGCACACCTTATAGTGACCGCATTGAGTTGAAATCGCCCGCCATTGCCGGTTCCCAGGGACACTGGTGGCCGTTCCGCGACCCGTTTCATCCGGCGTTCAAAACCGTCTTTCATGAGCAACTCATGGCGCGAAGCGACGAAATCAATAATCCCTGGTGCTTCGGCTTCTTTGTCGATAATGAACTCAATTGGGGAGGCCCGACTTCGCTGGCCGTGTGGACGCTTCAGTCGCCTGCCGATCAACCGGCCAAGATCGAATTCGTCAAACGGCTCAAGAGCAAATATGGTACGGTCCAAAAACTCAACGCCGTCTGGAAAACATCTTGCGCCGATTGGAACGCCTTGCTGCAAAGTGTCGCCGTTCCCGGACCTGGTGCCCAAGGTGATCTGGAATCATTCTCCGACGCGATTATCGACGCGTATTTTAAAAATGTGCGAGACGAGTTCAAAAAAGTCGCTCCGAACAAAGTCTATATGGGCTGTCGTTTTTCCGGCTTCCGCAACGCCAACGAACGCGCCGTCAAAATCGCCGCCAGGTATTGCGATGTGATCAGTACGAATGTCTATCGCTTTGTACTTGACGATATTCAGTTGCCCGAAGGAATTGATAAACCGTTGATCATCGGTGAATTTCATTTTGGCGCGCTGGACCGCGGACTGTTCCATCACACGCTCGTGGGTGTGGATGACCAAAAGGCGCGAGGCAAAGCCTATTACAATTATGTCGAATCGGCTCTGCGTCATCCGAACTTCATCGGCGTCCACTGGCACCAGTACGGTGATCAGGCGACTACCGGTCGTTTCGACGGTGAAGATTTCCAAAACGGACTGGTCGATGTTTGTGATACTCCTTATCAAGAGACGATCAACGGCATTCGCGAAATTGGATATAAGATGTATGAAGTTCGGGCTCTTGCTCCCCTTAAACAGGACAAAGCCAAAACGACTCCCGCGAAAAAGTAAACGTGAAAGAATGATAAGAATAATAAGAATAATATTGCATAAGCGATATGCAATGATATGCAACGATATGCAACGATATGCAACGATATGCAATGTGCCAAAACGATAAATTGAAAGTTTGATATTAGTAATGAACAACTGTCGCGAAACAGCGAAAGGAGCTTTGTATCATGAGTGATTCGAGTAATAAAAAAGGGTTTAGTCGGCGTCTCTTTATGGGTTTGCTTTCCGCAGGCGGACTGGGAAGCTTTTGGGGCCACGCCCAAGCCGGGGCCGCGGAAAAACCGCAAGAGATTGCAGAAGTTCAGTTGGATGATTCTGTTGACTCCTTTCCCATGCTCCAAAATCCAACGCCGCAATCAATGAATGTCGTTTGGGCCATGAAATGCCCGGGAACAGGGTACGTCGAATGGGGAACATCCGACAAATTGGGGAACGTCGCCCGAACGTGCCGACTTGGCCTGTATGCTTACGACGAACGCATTATGACCGCCGAAATTGAAGACCTTAAGCCAAATACACAGTATTTTTATCGGACCGTTACGATTGGCATGAAGTTCCCGCGTTATGCCCGAATCGTCGCTGGTTCGCCGGTGTACAGCAAAATCTATTCGTTTGTGACGCCCGGCCCGAAAGCACCGCAGACTACTTTTGCCATGATCAACGACACGCACGAGCGGCAATCGTCTCTCAAAATACTTGCGGCCAAACTCCTCGAACTCAAGGCAGATTATACCATTTGGAACG
>JAQVID010000185.1:0-4812 GCA_028695865.1 Thermoguttaceae bacterium
GGTCAATACAAAACTTACAGGCATTATAATCAAAATAAAGAATACTTTTCCTTTAGATTATCCAAAATTCTATGCAAAAGATGATTCATTGTTTCTTATGTACCCACATATTGAACAAAAAAATGATATCCGAGGGCGACCAGAAAGTCGTCGCGAACAAGCGTCGCAATCGAGTTGGTCGTGGTCCCGGGTCTGGTAATGGTAAAACCGCTGGTCGTGGTATGAACGGTGCCGGATCGCGTGCGGGTACTTCCATGTCGCCGGCTTTCGAAGGCGGTCAAATGCCTTTGGCCCGACGTATCCCGAAACGTGGATTCAATAACAAGGCGTTTGCCGATGTCGTTGAAAGTGTATCGTTGCGTTTTGTTATCGCCGTGTTCGACGGTTCAACGCCGATTACACCCGACGCACTTTTGGCAAAAGGTCTCATTGCCCGCAGTGACAGTTATGTGAAACTGATCGGTAACGAAGAGCTTGATAAAGCGTTTCAGTTCAAAGTTCATGCCGCCTCCAAAGGAGCAACCGCGGCAGTGGAAAAAGCCGGTGGCAGTATTGAACTGCTCCCGAAGAAAAAACCTGTTGTCAAAAATAAAATGGGATCGAGGAAAGCCAAAAAGGACTGAAGTCGAACCTGCAAGGACGCCTGAGAGCGTCCTTGTGCGGTTTTTTCTGTTGTCGCAACCTGATTGAGGCCTTGCGACGATCCTGTCCAGAGCCGCTCTTCCGACGACAAAACACAAAAGTAGGATACGACTGACAATGTGGAAAAAGTTTCAAATCATGTTCTCAATCAGTGAATTGAGAAAGAAGATATTGTTGACCTTGGCCCTGCTGGCCGTATACCGGCTCGGTTGGAATATCATGTTGCCTATGGTCAACGATCAAGGTATGCATGAAGCGTTCGCAAGTCAAACGGCTATTTTCGATGTGATGGAAAAAGTCGCCGTTTTTAGCGGTACACAGCTCGACCGAATGACGATCTTCGGCCTTGGTATTATGCCGTATATTTCGGCGTCCATTATCTTTCAGCTTCTGGCGACCGTCTGGGCTCCCCTTGAAAAGCTTCAAAAAGAGGGTGAAACCGGACGAAAGAAAATCAATGAGTATACCCGTTACGCAACGGTTCTCATTTGTGTCATTCAAAGTTACGCTTATCTGTCCATGCTTAACGCGACGGCTGGATCACAAATGCACAGTGGAGGTACCCAGAATATTTTCCTGGCCCCCTGTATTGCCGCAAGCGGGCACCTGACCTTTGGTTGGATGATGCTTGCCGTTCTTGTGATGACTACCGGAACAACCTTCCTTATGTGGCTTGGTGAACAGATCGATGAGTATGGTATTGGAAACGGTATCAGTCTTTTGATCATGGCTGGTATTTTGGCCAATGCTCCTGCCGCGTTGATTGAACTTTGGAAAAACGCAACGGCCAATGGCGGTTTGGCTTTAGGTGGTCAGTTCGGCGTTGAAGTTCTTTTGTTCCTTGCCGTGCTGTTCTTCCTGGTTGTGCTTGGTGTCGTTTTCGTTATGAAAGGTCAGCGTCGTATTCCGACGCAAAGCGCCAAACATGTCCGTGGACGTCAGGTCTTCGGTGGAAACCGTCAATACCTTCCGCTTCGAGTCAATCAAGCGGGCGTTATGCCGATCATTTTTGCCAGTTCACTGTTGCTGTTCCCGCAATTCCTTTTCGCCTGGCTTGCCCAGTATGTAAACACCTTGCAGTCCCCGTCGAATTGGTTTCTCGCCTTTGTCGAATTTGGTCAGAATATTTTCGCGTCCCATCTTTCGTGGTGGTATGTGATGATGGATGTTTCTTTGATCTTCTTCTTCTGTTATTTTTGGACCGCGGTTACCTTCAATCCCAAAGATATGGCGGAAAACCTCAAGAATCACGGAACGTTCATTCAGGGATATCGCCCTGGTACCAGAACAGCCGATTATCTTGAGAAGGTCATGATTCGTATTACGTACGTTGGAGCCGCTTTCCTGGCTGTTATCGCTATCGTGCCGACGATCATCACGGCGTCCATGGGTGTAAGTTATTCCATCGCCGGATTCTTTGGCGGTACGAGCCTGCTCATCGCCGTAAGCGTCGTTATTGATTTGGTCGATAAGATCGACAGTCATTTGGTCATGCGAAACTACAAAGGTCTGCTTGAGAAATAAGCGGGCATGTCAATAAGGAAACAAGTCATGAAAATGGTATTTGTAGGCCCTCCGGGTGCCGGTAAAGGAACGCAAGCCGACAAGATAGTCGCAAAGTATCAAGTTTTGCACTTGTCTACAGGCGACATGCTTCGTGCGGCCCGGGACGCAAAGACTCCCACTGGGTTGAAGGCTGAAGAATATATGTCCGCGGGACAACTCGTTCCGGACGAAGTAATCATCGGAATCATTCGGGAACGACTTTCCCAAAGCGATGCTCAAGGTGGTTTTCTGCTCGACGGTTTTCCGCGAACATTGGTTCAGGCAGAGGCCTTGGACGGAATGCTGAAAGAAATGGGTACGGCTTTGGATGTTGTGCTTGAACTTCGCGTTCCTGAAGATGAACTTTACAAACGACTTGCTTCTCGTGGTCGGGCAGACGATAAACCGGAAGTGATTCGAGAGCGTCTTGTCGCGTATGGTCGTCAAACAGAACCTTTGGTGGGGTATTACACTCAATCAGGTATCTTGAAGACCGTTGACGGAATTGGTTCGGTCGATGAAATTTTTGGACGGATAGAGAATTTTCTCGACCCGCTCAAATAATAGACAAACCGTGACAGCGAGACCGGATCGCGGATCCGGGCTGCTCTACGCCGCGGTTTCGAGGCTTTAGCAGAGAATGCGGTACTGATCGTGTTGACCTTGAAAACGGAAAAAGACATTTGTCATATGCGTAAAGCTGGCTTGTTGACCTGGTGTGGACACAAGCTGGTACGCGATATTGTGAAAAGTGGTATGACTACCCGGGAACTTGATCTTGAGGTGGAACGACTTTTCGTAAGCAATAACGCAATACCCCTGTTTAAAGGGGTCCAAGGTCGAGTACCTTATCCGGCGACAACCTGTATATCGATTAACGAGCAAATCGTTCATGGTATTCCAGGCGACCGGGTGATTCAGGAAGGCGATATCGTTAGTGTTGATACAGGTGCCAAAATAGACAACTGGTGTGGTGACGCGGCGGATACTTACCTGATTGGTCATGTTGATTACGCGTCGAAAAACCTGGTGGATGTCACGCGGGAAACATTGCGATTGGCGATTGAGCTGGTCGCGACGAAGCACCTCTGGAGCGAAGTGGCGGCAGAAATGGAACGCTATGTTCGCAAGAGTGGTTTTTCGGTGGTTGAGTGCTTTGTCGGTCATGGAATTGGTCATGAAATGCACGAGGAGCCGCAGGTTCCCAATTTTGTTTATCGGGAATTTGTTCGTTGTGGTGATTTTGAATTGCGTCCTGGCGTTGTGATTGCGATAGAACCGATGGTGAATGCCGGCAGCAAGCGAGTGCGACAAGGGCGCGATTCGTGGACGATCATGACGGCAGACGGAAGTCGCAGTGCCCATGTTGAACACACTGTGGCGATTTCGAAAAACGGTCCGGTAATCCTTACCGGTGAACCGCGAACGAAAGAGGAAGAGGATTTGGTTAAGGAATTCTTTGCGGCATACAGTCGGAGTAAATCTGACGGACTGCCCGAGTGATCTGAAGCCAAAGAGTGGAAAAATTTCGGTTTTTTTTGAATTTTTTCCATTTTTTATATTGCTCAAGGCGTAAAAGCCGGCAAGGCACCCTTGGCAAAGTTAATTTATAATTTATAATGGCTGAATGTTTTTAACTGGGGCGATTTGTTCATGTATGTGTGTCCCTCGTAAAAGGCCATTGAAAAAAACAGTAGAGTGATGAAATGAAAGTTCGAGCGAGTGTAAAACGGATTTGTGAAAATTGCAAGATCGTGAAGCGTAAGGGGAAGGTTTATGTTATTTGCGACAATCCCCGACACAAACAGCGTCAGGGTTGAGTGAAATAAATAACATTAACAGCGACCCTTGGAAGGTCGCGCTGTGAAGGAGATACTAAATGCCTCGTTTATTGGGTGTTGATATTCCGAACAATCGTCCTATTGCGGTTTCTTTGACCTATCTTTATGGCGTGGGTCCGCGGATTGCTGCCGAGCTTTGTCGCAAAGCCGGTGTTGATCCGACCGCTCGTGCCAAGGACCTCAAGGAAGATGAAATTGCACGTCTGGCCGTGTTGCTCGACAACGATTATATGGTGGAAGGTCAACTTCGCCGCCAGATAAACGCTCATATTACACGTCTGCGGGAAATCGGTTGCTATCGCGGTGTTCGTCACCGAAAAGGCCTGCCGGTTCGTGGACAGCGTACGCGTACAAATGCCCGTACCCGCAAAGGTCCAAAAAAGACCGTTGCCGGAAAAAAAGGCGTCAAGGATTTGCGTTAATTTCCTTTCCGCTCAGCACGATTTTGCCCGGGGTTTGTGTCTTGGTATGGCAATATGACACCGGTCAATTCGACATAAGGGCTTAAGTCCCGGGCGGTTATGGATTGGTCAATAAAGGTTTGGGAGAATAAATCAAGTGGCTAAGACAACAGGTACATCGACAGCAGCGAAGAAGCGCAAGGTTAAACGAAGTGTCAGTAGCGGCATTGCCCACATTAAAGTAACGTTCAATAATACGAATGTTACCATCACCGATACTAAAGGTGATACACTCTGTTGGGCTACGGCAGGCACGGCCAATTTTAAGGGAAGCCGGAAAAGCACCCCGTTTGCCGGTCAGCAGGCTGCCCAGATTGCTGCCG
>JAQVID010000185.1:4822-6541 GCA_028695865.1 Thermoguttaceae bacterium
GAAAAAGCGAAAAAGTTCGGCATGAAAGAAGTGGACGTTCGGGTTAAAGGCCCGGGAAGTGGTCGCGATATGGCGATTACGGCATTGCAAATGGCCGGTTTGACCGTGAAGTCGATCGAAGACGTTACGCCTTTGCCGCACAATGGCTGCCGTCCTCCGAAGCGCCGTCGTGTCTGATACGCTTTAATGCGGAAGTGTTTGAGCGTAAAAGGCGATCCTATCCGGGTGGTGTTCCCGGATATTATATAATTACAAAGAATCAAAAATCATATATCGAAACAGAGTCTGGAGCAGTTTTGTTATGGCGCGAGTTTTAGAAGCGGTCTGCAAGCGTTGCCGTCGGGAAGGCATGAAGCTCTTTCTCAAAGGAGCTCGATGCGAATCGAGCCTTTGTGCCTTTGACAGGCGTCCAACCCCACCCGGCATGCACGGGTTCAAGCGGGGTAAGATGAGCGATTACGGCATGCATCTTCGAGAGAAGCAGAAGGTCAAAACGTTTTACGGAGTTTTGGAGAAGCAGTTCCGCAAATATTATCAAATGGCGGAACGGGCCAAAGGGAATACGGGTAAGGTCTTGATGACCATTCTCGAACGTCGTTTGGACAATGTCGTCTATCGTCTTGGTTTTGGCGCCTCGCGGGCTCAGGCTCGTCAGTTGGTTGCCCACGGTCACATTTTGGTGAACGGTCGTCGTGTTGATATTCCGAGTTTTCTGGTTCGCCCTGGCGACGTGATTAGTGTGCGTGATCGTAAAGCCAGTCTTGACCTGGCCAAGATCGCACTGGAATCCGTTAAACAACCGGTTCCGGAATTCCTCGTTCGCAACGAAGGTGATACCCCCAGTGGTGTTGTTATGCGGGAGCCGGTTCCTGAAGAAGTGTCGATTAAGGTTGAACCGCAGTTGATCGTCGAGCTTTGCTCGAAGTAATGCGAATAGTCCCCGAATTGTTTTGGATTCGGGGCGTTCCTTTTTCAAGGCGAAGATTTAGTCTTCGAATTTGACCTGCTTCATACACTACATATACGGAGTGGACTTAAAACATGAGAATCAGATGGAGAGGCTTGGAATTACCGAGCAAGGTCACCTGCGATAAAGAGGCTTTTCGACCGAATTACGCGAAATTTTATGCTGAACCGTTTGAACGCGGCTTTGGTATTACGGTGGGTAACAGTCTTCGTCGTGTTCTTCTTTCCAGTCTGGAGGGAAGTGCTGTTACACGAATGCGTATTCGAGGTGCACAGCTTGAATATACGACTTTGCCCGGGGTCATGGAAGATGTTACGGAGATTGCGCTCAACGTGAAATCGTTGGTTGTGCGGTCCCATGACGATAAACCCCATGTTATTCGGATTGAAAAAAACAGACGGGGGCCCGTGACCGGGGCTGATATTACACCTGATGCTGTTGTGGATGTCATCAATCCGGAATTGCTCATCGCAACGTTGAGTGAAGACGTTCCGTTCTCGCTTGAGATGGTCGTCGAAAACGGACGTGGATATGTTCCCGTAAATGAACTTTTGGCTCAAAGAGACCGTAACGAAGAAATCGGAACGATCCCGCTGGACGCCTCGTTCAGTCCGGTTGTTAAAGTACAATACGAGGTTGAAGAAACCCGTGTGGGACAAAAGACGAATTATGATCGACTGATCATGCAAATCTGGACTGATGGTTCAATTGATCCGGAATTGGCTTTGGTGGAAGCCGCGAAGATTTTGCGG
>JAQVID010000186.1 GCA_028695865.1 Thermoguttaceae bacterium
AGAATTCGGGTCAACAGGGTGGTTTTATCCCGGGACAGTCCGGGCAGCAAGGCCAAACAGGACTCCTTGGTAAAATCGACGAGGCTGACGCGTCAACGATCTTGACGCAGGCCCAATCACTGTTTGTCAATAATGATTTGGACCGGGCGAACGAAAAATTGCTGGGACTGCTCACATCGTCCCCGTCGTTTTGGCAAGACTGTCCGACCGTAGCACCCAGTGCCGCGTTACTTCGGACGAAAGCGCTTTTCAAACTGAAAAAGTATCCGGAAGCGCAGACGCAGTGTTCCATGCTTGTCAAGCAGGCCCCGAATTCGCAAGAATCGGCGGAAGCGAATTTCTTTCTGGGTTATTGCTATGATTTTTACGCGCAGCAGGATCAGGCGATTGACTGTTTCCGCAAGGTGGTGACATCGAAATATGAAACGGATTTCACGGATGACGCCAATTATTATCTTGGCATGAATGAATGGGAGCGTAAAAATCCTGTTGTTGCCGAAGACGCGTTCAAGAAAATCTATCGGTCTTACAAGAGCAGTGATTATTGGGGGCACGCGGTGTGGGCCCTTGCACAAATCGAGTTTGAAGCGCATAATTATGAAGAGGCTGAACGACTGGTCAACGAAGCGCTTGGCGACAAGCCCGATCACGCGATTGCCGACAGGCTTTTGTTTCTGAAAGGGGAAATTGCGCTTAAGTTCCGCGACTATGACAAGGCGAGAATGGCATTCGACATGTTGATTACGCAATATCCGAACAGTTCCAAAGTTACGGTTGCGCGAAATCGGCTTGCCACACTTCCGGGCAAAACGGAAGCGGATGCCCTTTGATTGTCGTTCGCACGGGAACGCGACCAACGCAACATGTTTTGCCGTGTTGTGACGTTTTGTTTGAAGTGTTTCCGCTTGTGAGGCCTTGCAGATTTTGCCGAAGCATTCCCTGATTTTTTTGCCCGACGACGATCGCGGCATGGGGAGTGAATCATACTATAACACCGTAGATAACGGAACGGATCGCGAAATGCAGCATGGGTACGTTCTCAACGTAATGTCCTTGGATCGGCCTGGTATCGTTGCCGGAGTCAGTGACGCCATATCGGAGCTTGACGGGAATATCAAATCGTGCAGTCAAACCGTCTTGAACGGTTATTTCACTCTCATTATGACGTTCAGCCTTCCGAAGAAATGGAAGATCGCCGAACTGGAGGAAACGATTTTAAAAACAGAAGGACTCATGGACTGTCAGGCGATGATTCGCCCGATGGATTCCGATGCGCCCCGTCTGGCGGATCAGGCTCAAAACATCTTTGTCATTACGGCTTTTGGCAAAGACCGCAAATCAATCGTTGCCCGATTTAGTGCGTTTTTTGCCGAAAAGGATATTAACATTATTGACCTTTACGGAGATTTAACTCCGGAAGGCGAGTTTGTTCTGATCAGTCAGATTGAAGTCGATCCGTCGCATGATATCCGCAATCTTCAGCTTGATCTTGAGGAAATGGGACACGAATTGGGCTTCACGGTCAAACTTCAACATAACAACATTTTCGTCGCGACCAATCGTATACGACTGGACTGAGCGACCGGAGAGATATTGGCTTTATGCTTCAAACAGACGAAGTACTTTCAACCATACGCATGTTGCATTCCGAGCATTTGGATGTTCGGGCGGTTACCCTTGCTTTGAATCTGAACGACTGCGCCTCGCCCAGTGCCGATCAGATGTGCAAAAAAGTTCATCACAAGATCATGACCAGGGCAAGTCGTCTGGTTGAGATATGCGATGAGGTCGGCGGTAAATATGGTATTCCGGTCACGAACAAACGAATTGCGATTTCGCCCGCTTCGTTTTTGCTTTCGCCGCACGGACATGCCGGCGCGCTCAAGCTTGCTCAGACGCTTGACGAAGTCGCAACCTTGTGCCGGGTCGATTTTGTCGGTGGTTTTACTGCTTTGGTTCAAAAAGGTATTTCCGCGGGAGCCCAGGTTTTGATTGACTCGTTGCCGGAAGTACTTTCGACGACGAAAAGGGTTTGCTCGTCCGTCAACGCGGCCAGTCGCAAGGCGGGTATTAACATGGACGCTCTTCATCAGCTTGGTCATGTCATTCCGGCCATAGCCAACGCGGATGCGGCGAACAAAGGATTTGCCGCGGCCAAGTTGGTCGTTTTTGCGAACATACCGGAGGACAATCCGTTTATGGCCGGTGCTTACATGGGAGCCGGAGAGCCGGAGGCCGCGATTAACATTGGAGTATCCGGCCCGGGGGTTGTCGGTTCGGCGCTTCAGCGTCGTATCGCCGCCGCGAAAGCTTCGAATCGCAAATTGACGCTTTCCGATTTGGCCGAAGAGATCAAGTTTGCAAGTTTTCGCGTGACTCGCGTCGGGGAATTGATTGGTCGTGAAGTTGCTGAGCGCCTTAATACGTCGTTTGGTATTGTCGATCTTTCGCTTGCCCCAACGCCAACGGTGGGCGACAGTATTGGCGAAATACTCAAAACACTTGGAATCGCGAAGGTGGGCGCTCCGGGCTCGACTGCCGCTATTGCCATGCTGAACGACGCGGTAAAAAAAGGCGGCCTGTTCGCGTCCAGTTCGGTGGGTGGTTTGAGTGGCGCGTTTATTCCGGTTTCGGAAGACGCGACTCTGGCCGACGCCGTGGAGCAGGGACATCTTGTTCTGGAAAAGCTTGAGGCCATGACCAGTGTTTGCAGTGTCGGACTTGACATGGTTATGATACCGGGCAATACGCCTCCTGCGACCATTGCCGCGATTATGGCCGACGAACTTGCCATTGGCGTGATTAACAACAAGACGACGGCGACGCGTCTGGTTCCTGTCCCTGGTTGTGTCGCGGGCGACAAGGTCGATTTCGGCGGTCTGTTCGGCGCTTCTCCTGTTATGGAAATTCGAAACGTTGAGGCCAGCGGCGACTTTGTTCATTTTGGTGGACGAATTCCGGCACCGCTTCAATCGCTTGGCAATTAAGCTCACACGATACCCCGCAATTTGAACTGCTTGATCTTGTTGTAAATTGTCTTTTCGCTTACGCCGAGTTTTCGGGCCGATTGGGCCCGATTGCCGCCGCACGCGTTGATTGTTTCGATGATTGCGCGGCGCTCTATTTCGGCCATGGTCAAGCCGGCCAGTCCCATCGCGCCGTCGGGTGAACGTGAATCCTGAATCATGGTGTCGAAGGAAATATCGTTTTCCGAAATGACCGTATCGGGAGCCGTTTCCATGGCCTTTTGCAGGACTGATTCCAGTTCGCGGATATTGTATGGCCATGAGTATTGGCGCAGTTTGTTCATGGCCGCCGTTGAGAGAATCGAAAGGTTGCAATGATTGGCCCGGGCAAGTCGTGTCATGATTTCGCGAGCCAACGCGGGAATATCTTCTATACGATCGCGAAGGGGAGGAGCCGAGAGCGTGAGCGCGTTGAGTCGGAAATAAAGTTCGTCACGGAAACGTCCTTGAACACAGGCAATGGCCAGGTCACTGCTGGTCGAGGCGATAACGCGTGTATCGATTCGGCGAGCTTCTGAAGAACCAACGCGGCTGGTTGTTTTGTCTTGCAAAAAATGAAACAATCGCTTCTGCATGGAGGGAGACAGAGATTCGATATGATCGAGAAACACCGTACCGCGATGAGCCAATTCGATTCGTCCGGGGCGATCTTGAGAAAGGCCCTGACTGGTCGATCCGGCCAAACCGAACAGGTCGGCTTCGAGTATGTCTTGCGGCAGGGAATTACACGAGACGACTAAAAAGGGATATTTTGCCCGGGGACCCGTCTGGTGAATCTGTTGTGCAATGGTACTGCGGCCAGTACCGCGTTCGCCGGAGATAAGAATTGTATTATCGAGTTGGGCAAAGGCTTCTATTTGCTTGCGAAGTGTTTGAATGGTGGACGAAGTACCGACCATGGGCGTTGGGAAAATCGGAGCCCCAATGGTCTGACGCAGGTATTTGTTTTCGCGAGCATATCGACTGAGTCTCAAGGCTTGGCGAATGGCTTGCAAAAGAAATTGGCGTTCGCACGGTTTAACGATGCACGCGTAGGTTGCGGCGGTAATTCGTTTTCGCCGGTCTGGCTCCGTAGCCGGTTCGTCGAGATAGATCAGCGGAATATCGGGACAGTTCTCGGTCAATTGCCGGCACAAGAGTTCTGCTTGTGAGCCTCGGGTCGCCGAGTCAATTAAAATAACGCCAATATCCGGTGTAATTTTTCCCGCCAAATTGGCCTCGGAATCGTAACTGACAGCGTGAATGTTTTCCATTTCCAGAAAATGAAGCATGGTGGCCCGGGACGAAGAATCGTTGCAGACCAGCAGGACGACATCGCCCGTATTGACCATATGTTTTTGTCCGCCGCGTAAGGGGCGATATTGTCCCTGCCCGGATGGGAAACAAATCCGCTTTCGTCTGGAGTGATGTTGTTTTCTCCTTCGTTATCATAGACATTGGACATCATCGTTGTTTCCGGAAATGTTCGATTGGGTACTTCGGTAACGGCGTCAGTGCAATAAGACATACTCATGTTGTGCTCCTTCATTGTATACTTGTTCTTGTACGGTTTTTCCTGCGAATCTTAACCAATGCCGTCGAATGTATCGTTGAAATTACGACGTCATTGCTTGCTGTATTGTTCCCTGGGGGGTTACACCTGGGACAGTCTGCTTCGCATGATCGAATACGAAGGCAGATTCGCCGGTGGTTGTATTTGCCATACATGGCAAATACGGAAATTGGTTGTGTCGGTTTCTTCGCGGCAGGAAAGTTTCATTGCTTTTAACGGTTTTGGCTAAAAGCGTTTCCAGTCGGACACTCTACCTATCGTCCGCACGGGTCTTCTTTTCAACGAAAACACTGCCTTTTTCGCGAAAAAAGTATCTTCCGCAAATAGTACCGGAATCTGCTTCGCCGGGCCCTGAAATACCGTAAGACCGTGCACGTTTTGCCTTTCGAAATTCCTTGCCCGCATTGCTTCTTCTGGAACAGCAACTTACCACATTGTTCCGGAAGCGAAAAGAGCAGTTTCAGACCGGAATGCCTTTTTCGCAAAAATATCGGACAACTTTTTTACCGGTGGTATTTGTTTGGTATTCGTTTTGTATTTGTTTCCCTGGTGATGGTAGATGATACTTCGTTGTTTCCTGTTTGCTTAGCTCACACCCCAATATGAATCAGGCCAAAAG
Organism: Thermoguttaceae bacterium; assembly: GCA_028695865.1. GTDB lineage: Bacteria > Planctomycetota > Planctomycetia > Pirellulales > Thermoguttaceae > JAUNBG01. Next base: position 5,198 of record JAQVID010000186.1, read on the forward strand.
ATATACAGGCCATGGTAGTTAATTCATGGTACTCCAGAGCGTACATGATCCGTAAGTACGTCATGTCGTCCGACGGAGTACAATATTTCACGCATTGTGGTATCCTTGCAGACACTTCCTGATTTTCTCTTATATTGATTGCGTGGAGCCGATGTATAACCGTGGCAGGTTTTATCGTTTTGAGTCGCGAATTACAGGAGTGAGGCGTGCTTATGGAGAGATGCGTGCTTATGGAACGCGTGAGCTTGCTCCCGGTTCGACCGTTCCCGCGTGTACGGCAGGGAACTTTGTTTTTACGCTTGAGTGCGATAACACTGCTTTTGTCTTCCGGGCAGTGGGGCAGGGGACAATAAAAGCGGCTCGGCGTACAGTGTTCCCTGTTGCGTGAAGTGAAGCGGACTTATGGAGCATCGTTGAATGTATGGAGTGTATAAGGCATGGGCAAAAAGGACAAGGATACGAAAGACTTGTTGCGAGGTGAAACCTGGGTTCGGTTACGGACAGCTCCTGACAAAAAAGAAAGGACAACAAGCAGTGAAACCAAGAAGGAAAAGCAATCCCATGTTCCCATCCGTCTGATTGTTTTTTTTCTCGTCGTGATGAGTGGGTGGTATTTTTTTGAGACGTTTAGCGTTACATTGAGCCCGTTCTCTTTTTCAACACGGTTGGGCAGCAGATTACAATCGTCACGGAAGAATTTGGAACAAAGCAACGATCCGGATGTTGATCGTCGTTTTTTTCCGGTCGTCAAAACATCACAAGATGAGCTTCCTGTACCGGGTGAACTACGGGTTATACGACTGGCAACATGGAATCTTTGTCCGCTTGATTTTAACAAAATTACCGATCCACAGCGAGCCTCTGATATTGCGGAAGTACTTTCGCGTTTTGATGTGATCGCGATTCAAGGGATTCGTTCACGGAATCGGACAGTGCTCGACGGTATTATTTACCTGCTCCGGCAGCGGGGCTTGCGTTATGGTTGTCTTTGCGCGAGCTGGGATGAACGGACGGCGCAGGGTGAAGGGCTTGCATTTCTCTTTAATATGAAATCGGTGGAGACGGACGGTGAGGCATTGTATGAAATGACACTGCCCGACTGGGGGGGCCTGCCTTCGCCCTTGGTCGGTTCCTTCCGGGCGATTCAAACGGAAAGAGACAAGGCGTTCACTTTTTACCTGATTAACATTCAGTTGGACAAGAACTGTCCACAGAAAAGACGCGACATGCTTTGCGACATCTACGAACATGTTCGGAAAACGTGTGGACGTCAAGGAGTGCCTGAAGATGATATTATTCTGCTTGGCACGTTCGGTGTCCCGCCCAACAGCATGGGGCGTCT
>JAQVID010000187.1 GCA_028695865.1 Thermoguttaceae bacterium
GTCCGAAAACGAAAATCGAATTTTTCCGTTTGGCTTCCACCATCATACAGTATGCGATTGTGGACGCGGCCAGGAATCTTCGCAGTGACCATTCGCATGCCGTCAACCATCACACAACGTCGCGCGTTGACGCAGACGCTGCCGACAACGCGGGGTCTTGCCTTGCGGCAGGGACCGTGTGTGACAACGCTTCATTGTTGCTTGAATGCGACGACTTGATTGAGCACTGCCTCGACCCGCGTTCCGGTGATGTTGTCCGTATGCACGTCTTTATGGACATGCGACTGCAGGATATTGCTCTGGAACTCAATATAAGTCTTTCGACAGTCAAGCGGATGTGGCGCCAGGCTCGTATGATATTGGCCGACAAGCTTCAAAAAGGGTAAGAATGATGTCAGGAAAATTAGACCATATTGACGAATTACTCGACATTTGGGAAAGTCAAGGGTTGTCGAACAACATGGAAGTTTTTCTGTCAGCGAACGGCCACGGTCTGACGGAGAAGGAGCGATCCGAATTTTGTCGCCGGGTATCGCCTTGTGGAATCGATCGGGGAAGGGGGATATGGCAGCGTTTGGAAGGCGATTGGACCAGGCGGCTTCAATGTAGCGATCAAAATACTCAAAAAATCCGCGCGGCAGAATATTGAAGAGAATGCCATTTTGCTTTTGCGGACAATCCATCACCCCAACCTCATACCGATTTTCGGGGCCTGGCAGTCGGATAGTGGTGTGATCATTGCCATGCAGTTGGCAGACACAACCTTGGAAAACGAGTTTCGGGCGCGTCTCAGTCGTGGGGAATCGTTCAAGCAAGCGGAACTTCATGGGTATTTTATCGAAATCGCCAAAGCGATTGATTATTTGAATTTTCCTCAATTGGGAAAAGAGCAGAAAATTCAGCATGGCGATGTCAAGCCAGACAATATTTTTCTCTCGGGCGGTTCGGTTCAGCTTGGCGACTTCAGTCTTGTCAAGTCGTACGAGCATACCGATACAACGCATCCGGGCAGTATGACGCTTGCGTTTGTTGCTCCGGAGTGTATAAACGGGCGCATTTCAGACTACTCCGACCAATATTCGCTTGCCGTGACTTGGTATTACCTTCGAACCGGACGTCTTCCCTTTGTTGGCAGTGTGGCGGAAATACTGAATGGGCATCTCCATCAAGCGCCGGACCTCTCGCGTTTTAACGGAACTGAGCGAACCGCGCTGGAACGTGCTTTAGCGAAAGAGCCTGCCAGACGCTGGCCCAACAGTATGACTTTTGTTCGCATGCTGACCTCGAATGATCCGGCACCGGACCTGGCATTGAACGATCAGGGGCTGGCCCTGAAATTGAATGATCTGGGATTGGAACTGAAATTGAATGATCCAGCACCGGAACTGGTATCGAATGATGCGACGCAGAAACTGAAAAAGTTTGCGAAGTTTGCGCCGTTAGTACTTATCCTTGGAGTAATCGCTGGTGTCGCCAGTGTGACTTTTTGTGCGGCATTCCTGTATGATGAGCCCACTGCCGCCCCGGTTATGGATAACAATACAGTACAAAAGGCGGAATCGCTCTTGACAGAGCTGCCGCCCATACCGGTTGAGTCGATTCAGGAAAAGCTTGACACACTGCGGAAGACGCAGCCACCGCAAGCCGTTCCGAAGAGTCCGAAAAAGACGGAAACATCGCTTGTGACTCCGGAGTCACAAGCCGTTCAGGAGACTCCGGAAAAGACGGAAGCCAAGCCGACAAAGCCTCCACAAACGGTTACGCAAACACCGGAACTGTTTGACCCAGGGACAAAAAAGTCAAAAACGTATAATCCCCTTGTAAACGTCGTTTGGCCGGATGGCAATACGCATATTCTTGGCGCCAAGCTTACTAAAGCAGACAAGTTGAAAGAAGAAGTCATGCTTGACGACGGATCATATCCACCCGGAGAAGATCGGGTGGTAACTTATCCGGTTTGGAACCCCGACTCACTGGAAGTACAAGGATGTAAATCCATGTTCAATCAGTCGCCGGAGGGCACGAAGGATTTATTGCAGACCTGTTTTGCCTTTGAAAGCACGATCATATCACTTGCCAAAATGGACGGTTTAGACGCAAGAGAATACGAACGTCGTTATGCAATTGATCCAAAATATGGGTTAAACTATTCTCTTGTCAATTCCGACTGTTTACTCTATCGTCTGATCCTGGAAACGCTTACCATAGCAAACGACGAATCTCATGTTTTATCGGAACATATTACTCTGGGGCTTGCAGATTACATGCTGTTTTGGTGTGATGTGTTTCTTGCCGACAAGGGAATACTTTATTCTCTGGCAGCATGTTTTGATGAGGAAAGCAGAAAGCAAAGCGTCTATAGAAATGTTGACGGTAAAATCGACAGAACAGCTTGCATGAACTTTTCGCGTGTTTATCCGATAAAAACGTATATATATTGTCATTGCAGAAAATTTGATTTAGCTTCCCAAGTTTATAAGGAAGCAATGAAAGTCTATAATAACGATTCGGACTTGAAAAACCTGCTGACAAGAATCATGAAAGAAAGCAAGGCCGGTGACCTTGGCGGGCAAAGTGAGAATAAACAGCTTGGAGCCCAAGTGAGTAAAGATTTCGTGAAGGAATTCGCGCGGCTTCAAGCCGAAAAATTCAATAAAATACGGCACTACGACAAACCAAGTGAATGGAAGAACACCGCTTTAGGCTGCTATTTCATACCCGAAAAGGTCACACAAGCCCGTCTTGGCAGTTATAGGCTGGTGTACAATCCTTTCGAGCTTTCCCCGCGGTATTATGTGCCCGCCCGGGCGAATGACGGTCTTGGTATTTATTTACCAAAGTACGATCAATGGGCAAAAATTACGAAACCACAGCGCGAGCGAGTTATTTCTTCTTTACAATACGCGCACGGACGCGATTGGCTGAAATGCGGTAAAATGTTTCATATTGCCGGTTGTCCCGAAGTCTGGCAATACAGTCGGGACCTTCCTGTTCCGGATGGTCGGGGTCTGCGCATAAATCTGTACGGGCGCGTCAAGTATAACGAAGAAGCAATGTGGTACGACTGGAGTAACGATGCTGATCAGATTCTCGACAACAGACCCGTTGAGTTCTGTACAAACTGCATGCCCTTTTTGGCACTCCCGGAGAAGAGCCAGTGCGCAGCCAGAGCCAGCGAGTATTTTACTGCAATGCTGGAAGAACTCATCGCCAGTGAAGGAACAGCGAATCCGTGGGTGAGACCTCTCTTATCGGAACGCAATTTTTTTCCTGAAAAGGTAAGGATGTCGGGCATCTTTTTCTACTTTTATGTGTTTCCCGACCAAAAGCAGCATGATTCCATTCGCAAGATGGCCGAACGGTTTTGTAAGGATCCGCCAAATGAACCCGATGCTGTTTTTGCCGCGTTGGCCGCTCTAAGTAAAGTTGCGACGCAAGACGATATTCAATGGATGGGCGAAGTGACGCAAAAAAATGTCTGGTGGTCTAACCGTATATATGCCGCGTGGGTACTCGCCCAGACCGGTAGTAATCAGGCTCAGGAATGTCTGGCAACCGCGCTGAAAACAGAGCCGTTTTATTTTGTGCGACACCAAATCGAAGCCGCGATGTATCGCATTGATCAGCGCAAATAATCTTCAATGATAAACACTCTCCATGATTCATGCGAATCCGATCGGAAAATCTTGTAAAAGATTGTAATGAATGTTGAGAGAGTGTTTTGCGTGGTGTGCCCTGCCCTGCTCCTGATGTACTGTTTCTGATGTACTGCGGCCGGCGCATCAATGACTGCTTTTATACCTGTTGCCGCATTTATGTTGTATTGCAGGAACGATTTTCCACTCCACCGGAGAGCGGCAATCGTACAATTACATACCGCCGATACTTCAATTTTCAGCGATTCACGCGTCGTTTACTTTCGGAAAACCGGAAAGCGGCGGGATTCAGACCAAACAACGCGAAAAATCAGGTCAACCGATATCATAAACTCAAAACAACGATCGACGGCCGCTTATTGCGTAAACGTCGCCCAATATTTGCGGTCCGTTTCGTAAGGATCAATTGGTTTTTTCGGATCGTGATCCGGAGGAAGTACTCCATAGCGAATCATCTCGTTCACATAAGCCGGATGGGGAACAAACGGCTTCATGGAAAAACGATTGCTTTCATGAAGAATGTAATTCCGACCACGATTTATTCCGGCAAGGATTGTCTTGTAATCCGAATCGTTCTTGTCGGCGAAAACCGCTTTTTTACTGCCGTCCGGAAGTGTTTGTTTGCAACGTTCAAAGCCTCCGGACGTGCCCGCCAAAGGAGCGCGAAGCATTTTCGATTTTTCCGGACGCGAGAGATTGTAATAATCATGACGCTTTATATACCGTTCATACTGATGAACGCCCTCGCGATCTTCCGACATGGTATGCGGCAGATTTTTTGCGACATCGCCCGGCGAATGACATCCGTCACAGCGACGCGTAATTGCTTCTTTCATGGCGGCTGTTTCCGGCCAATCCTTGTCGTTGTGCGTATTCTGATTCTTATAGAACCAGCCGATCAGTCCGCTTGCGTTGGCGGCATACGTTCCCGCGTAAGGAGCTCCGGTTTCAAGCCAAAATCGAACCGTCTTGAGTTCGGCGCTTGTGAACTTTACCCCTTCGTGCCCGGACACAATCATCTGGTAAAGGGTGCTTGCCTGCGAGCCTATTTCGTATGGAGGAAAATCGCTCATTGCCCGATTGCGGTTGTCGCCCAGCATATTGCGGCGAGATAATTCCCAATAACTTCGGGCATAGATCGGCATCCAGTCGCCGGTCAAATCCACTCCGCCGTCAGTCCGGTCGGCGTTATGACACTCGACACAATGCCGATCGAGAATCGGCTGAATATCGCGGGGAAAGTCGAAGACATCAGGAACGCCCTGTACAGGAACCGGTGTTACCACGGTCGCGGCCGCGGTGAAAACGTTCTTGTTGAAATGAGTGCCCGGCGCTTCCGTTCGCGGTTCGTGGCACCCGATACACGAGGTTACCTCACCCGGCATGACGGAAGTAAAACTGTGCATGCGCTTAACCGAACGGCCTTGGTGATCCAGCGCGATGAACAGAAAACTTCGATTTGTCGGGAGCTTAAACGCGGCCGCTCCTTGAGGCGAAACGGGCACGGTTCCCCAAATTCGTTCGAGTGTAAAGGTTCCTTTATAAGACATTTGATCCATTCCGCCGGAATAATGAATCGGTTCCGGGAGTGTCTCCAAAACCAGGAGTTCCTTAACTGTTCCGACAGGCACGGAAGCCATGCGACGTCCGGCGTAAATATCGGAAAGAATAAGCGTACCGGTCTTTTCGCCCTGTTCAATATTTTCGGAGAGAATCGGTTCGCGAGTTCTCGCAATAACAGGTCGCGGTTCCTGAATCCAAAATCCTGCCCTGATTTCTTCGGGCGGAAGTGTGAGAATAATCTGCTCACTTCCGTTTTCGTCGAGCAAAACGAGCGACTCTTTTTTGGCGGCCATAAATTCTGTCTCGGAAAAAGCCCAGGGATCGGAGTGAATATTGTCCAGTGAAATATACTGCTTCGCGGAGTAATCGTCCGGGCCAAGCACAGGATCAATGAGCGAAACGCGACCGTAATGCTCTCGCATACCATGGCCGGGAGCAATGGTCGCGACAATCTTGCGACTGTTGGGTACTTGCCTGGCCCCAATGAATAACTGGTATTTGAACTGATTGCCAAACAAGACCATTTGTCGCGTTCCGTCCGGATTCATCGTCCAAAGATGATGATACGTAACCTGTTCCCGATCGACGTATTCCCAACGGGTATAAACGATTTGACCGTTATCGAGTACGGAGGGTGTGTTGTCCTGTTCGACATTGGCCGAGAGTGGGTGAATGTTTTCACCGTTTGGACCGCAGCGATGAATGGTCGCCACGGGCGTTACCCAGCATTGCACAAAGCGATTGCAACGACTGGAACAAAATACAATGTCGCCGCTTGGCAAATAGCACGGCTCAATATCGTCCCAGTCGCCCGATGTAAGTTGTCGCAGACCGGTTCCGTCAATATTAATCTCATAAAGATTGTAGTGTTCCGTTCCTTCTTTGAGTAGCGAAAAGAGAATCTTTTTGCCCTCGTAATCCAGAACGGGATCGCGAACGGAACCGTGTTTTTCCTCGAAGATCGTCCGTACTTTTCGAGTGTCCAAATTGAGAATACGCAGTGACCCCCCGTCGTGCGGATAAAAGGGACGAGTACCGTCTGTGCCCGCGTAATGGCCAAAATTGGCGTACCAATGTCCATCGATACCAGGTCGTCGAACCGCGAATACTATTTCCTTCACCGCTTTCATACCGGAACGTCGGAAATTTTTCAAGTGGTCGGGTATCACAAGGGCAAGACGTTTGAGCGGCTTTTTGGCTCGTCGCAACGCGATATAATCGTAATAGAGCCAACTGCCGTCTTCGAGCGTAATACCCAGGACGTTCGTTCCTTTTTTCACGGCTCCTGCGGGAATTTCAATCAAAACGGATTCGA
>JAQVID010000188.1 GCA_028695865.1 Thermoguttaceae bacterium
GGTACGTCTCTGTACCGACTTTGAGCGATGATTTCTTTGTCCAAAAGACCCCGTCTGTTATGGAAATACGTTCGGTTGCCCGAGGGGTACGCTTCTTGACCCCACGATTAAAATAAGTCGCCGACGTCTTTATCGCAATACTGTCGTCTGACGCGTAAGAAAAAACATTTTTAATCGAAACGTCTCGGGAATTATCCGGGTCGATGGCATCCGTATTGGGTAAATTTATGCTGTTGATGATTTTGACACGATCCAGAACAATATGGTCGCAATAGAGAATATGCGTGTTCCAACGTCGCGGGTCTTTCAAAATAACATCTTTCACAACAAGATTACGACATCCTTCCATAACGAACAGCATGGAAGGAATCGTTCGCTTGCTCGTGTACGATTCCAATGCCAGTCCACTGCCGTCAATCGTCCCAAATCCGCTTATTGTAATATCCTGAACTTCATAAAACGTCCAATAGCCGGACGCTTCGATTTCCCGCCCGTCCGCCAAAGGGTACCTGGTCGCATTCTGCTTTGATTCTCTGGCTTTGAACGTCGCGCCTTTTTCCAAATAGATGTTTAGACCAGACGGCGGAAAGAGTGCGCCGGTTTCATAGGTACCGGCCGGAACATAGAGTATCTGATGAGCGGCCGCGGTCGCGTCCATCGCTTTTTGAACAGCCTGTGTGACGAGCGTGTCCCGCTCGATATTTTTCAAATACGAGGACAAGGAAACAACATTCGGCATGCCCGGCCGGGGAGACGCCTGGTCCGGACAATCGGCAAACAGAAAGAATCGTTTGCCATTGAGTTGAATGATTAACTTGCATTCCTTGTCAATGGGAAAAACAAGCTCCTTGCCGTGTACTTTTCCTTCAATTCGGTACGAAAGCGGACTGATTTGAAACGACTCAATGGCGTCCGCAGTGGCAAGCGTGATTTCGTGCTTGCCGGTTACGAAAAACGAAGAATAACAAATGTCGTCAAAGGCAACGACTTCCACGGGCTTTTTATCTACCGACATTTTTACAAACGGCGCATTCTCCGCCGCAAAAACATTGACGCCAAAAATATTGCACGAACATATTACAAATACAAATGACAACAAAAACGTTGAGAACAATAATTTCATCATAATCCCCATCAGGAAAGTCAATTTACCCACAGGCAAACAAGACAACGACCACCCTCAAATAAACAAACACCGGAAAGTGCTCCGCGGCCGATCCGGTGTCATAACACACAATGAAAAATTTAGACCTTTTTGCTACCGATGCTGAGTTCTCGGTAATTCACTCCCCGTTTACCTTCGGAAAACGGGGAATTTCAGGCCGCACAACACGAAACTCTTGCACGACACAATGTTAATCGGGAACACTGTAAAAACCTTCGTTGTGCCAAACAGGTTTATATCCCATTTCCGTGGCAAAACGAATGACCGTTTCGAGCCGATCAAAATGGTCAGGCAAATATCGTTTGTAGTACGGCCAAAAATATTGCTCATGCGTGAGGAAGTCAAGTACTTCGGCCGTTTGCGGACAAGCGACCGACGCTTGCAGAATGGGCAGAATTCCCTTGAGTGGGACCGTATTGCAAACAAGTTCAAGCTTCGAAAAAACAAGTCCTGAATTGTAATCAAACCATCCGTCGTGACCGGACATGTACTCACATACCGATTCAGGGAGCTGCCACGAGACGGACCAGGCACCGGAGGACGACTTGGTAAAATATCCGGAAAGCGTTCGAGTTCCCCGTTCCCGAAAAACGCGGTACGACTGCGGTTTGGCTGTACCCCAATGCACAATTCCCGGAGGAGAAAACGCGTGACCGGCAAACCGCTTGATCTGTTCATTGACCGAATCGAAATCCGCGGCAAGTTCCTCCGGCGTTGCGTTTTCGTAAGGTTTGTTCGGAAACTCGTTTTTGGCATGAAAAGTCAAACGAAGCCAGTCGGCGTTGTCGTTCCATTCGGACTTGTATTTGTCGGACATCATCGACATATCAAAATCTTTTTCCGGTGTCGAATAAAAACAGTTAACGGCAAACCGGGCTCCATAGTTCTTGTGGAGCTTGCGAAGACCGTTCAGCCAAAAGCATTCGAAAATACTCGTGTAATTCTTCTGATGAATATCGCGGAGAAAGAAACTGGAATCGTCGATTTGGAATCGATATCGTTTGAACGAGTTTTGAAGCCAAACGGGACGGGTCTTGATCGTCGTCTCTTGCCCGTTGATTTTGCACTTGGCCTTAACCGTCGAAAAACGCTTCAAAAGTTCCACACTTGCCGTGAAATGATCTCCTTGCCGAACCGCCGGAATCGTCGTTCCGTCAGGGCACTCAATTTCAACCGGCAGATCGACCGGCGCGGTGCCCGAGACCCGAATGCGAAGACATGGTTTTCCATTGCTGTTGATCGTTTGTCCCATCACCGGCTGGCCATGTCGTTCGTGCAAAATCGCTCCGTCAAACGGTTCGTCGAAATGAAACAAAGCGTCTGCTTTGTTCGCGGCGAATTGCGAGTTTGCGTCTGCCAAAAGCACCGAAGGCAATGCCGTAACCGCGGTACTGCCGATAATAGTATTTACGAAATCGCGGCGATTCATGTTGTTACTCCTGTTTTATTTGGTATCTTCGTCTCGTTTAAGTCCCAATGAACGGCGGTTTTTGGTCGGCAAATCTTCGCAGTCGTCGACGAAGTCGTCAAGAGTCGATGAGTTTCGCCGATCCCGCCGCAGTGTTCTTTTTGGTTGGTCAGGCGGGGCTGTTGCGTGTTTGCCCGCAACGAATTCCTCGTCGTCCGAATCAAGCGCGTCCGCAACGGAGCTTTTGACGACAAACCCGCGGTCGCTCTTTTTTGCTTTTGTTGCTGTAGTGGAAACGGATACTTTTTGAGCTGTGGAAGACGCCGGCATGACGGTTTCGCGAGAAGACGCCGGGCCCCCCTCCTCCAAAGAAGCGTCATTCAGTTGCCTGCGCTTGGCTTCCAGTGTCTCCATGAGTTGTTCCGGAGGAACCGGACTGTTCCCGAAATATCTTTTGCGTGCTTCCGGATTGGAAAGAACCTCAAGCGGCGTACCCGCACAAAGTACCTGCCCCGCGTCAATCACATAACTGCGATTCGTAATGGTAAGCGTTTCGTTGATCTGATGATCCGTTATCAGAATGGCAATTCCTTCACGAACCAGTCCCATAATCACTTCCTGAAATTCGTAGACCGTTTTCGGATCGACGTTGGCAAACGGCTCGTCGAGCATAATGATTGCCGGATCGGTCAGCATGGCCCGGGCAACTTCCAATCGTCGTCTTTCTCCACCGGAAAGCCCACTGGTCGAACCATCGCCAACGATCTGTTTGGCCTTCTGCGTCAAATTGAACCTTTGAAGGGCATTGTCCACACGATCTCTTTGAACGGCCCGACTCAATCCGATCAACTGTGTAATCATATAAAGATTTTGTTCAACAGTAAGATTATTGAACGTACTTCGTTCCTGGGGTAAATACCCCATACGGCCTTCTTTGGCCCGACGATACATCGGCCAATCGGTAACATCGATTCCGTTAAGCCACACCGTGCCGGCGTCCGGCGGAATTAAACCGCAGGTCATTCGAAAACTCGTTGTTTTACCGGCTCCATTGGCCCCGAGTAATCCAACGACTTCGCTCTTGCGAACCTTGAACGAAACGCCGTTGACAACCGTTTTTTTCCCATACTTTTTTACGAGTCCTTCTGTTTGCAGAACGACATTGCTTTCCACTTGAGTTCTTTCACTCATCATCATACCCAAAACCTTCCTTGTTTGTTGTGTTTCAACAGAAATCGTCCACGTTTTTTCGCGACTTGTCGAAACAATAAAGAATTGTGCACCACGTTGCGCATAAACACCTGTATCGGGGAATCGTACCCCACTTCATATTGTGAACAACCGACCAATTTTGATAAGCCGACTGGATATAAGAATTTATTTTACCAATATTTCATTATTCTCGTTTTTACTACCGACACGTCAATTTTCGTGATTCATACCCCGTTTACCATCGGAAAACGGGGGGCTGCCGGCCACACAACACGATCACACAAGCGGCATCTGTTTTTTACTACCGGTGCTTCAATTATCTTGATTTACACCCCGCTTACCTTCCGAAAACGGGGGGCTGCCGGCCACACAACACGATCACTCAAGCGGCATCGGCAGGATTTCTGTTTTCCCAATAAACCGGTTCTTCACCGGAATACGTTTTTTCGTTAGAACCAACTGCAAGTGAAACCGCCGTCGACATAGAATGTCGCGCCTGTAATATAACTTCCCGCGTTTTGCGAAAGAAGCAAAATCGCAGTTCCAACCAGTTCATTCGGATCACCGTAACGTCGCATGGGCGTTCCGTTCATGATATTTTCAACGCGCTTCTCGTCAAGGAGCTTGCGGTTTTGTTCGGCCGGGAAAAATCCGGGACAAATCGCGTTGACACGAATATTTTTCGTCGCGAATTCCTGTGCAATATTGCGAGTCAAATTGACGACACCCGCCTTGGACGCCGCATAGGCAAAAACGCGGGAAAGCGGTCGATCCGAATTGACACTGCCAATATTCAATATGGAACCGCCGCCCGTCTGGAGCATCGATTCGATGAAGACCTGGCACGACATCATCGTTCCTTTGAGATTGACCGACATAATCTTGTCCCAAACGTCAGGATCAACATCAACAAACGAATTACCAACATTGATTCCGGCACAGTTTACGAGAATATCGACTTTGCCCGTCAATTTGAGCGCCTCGGCACAAAGCGCGCGAAGTGAATCCTTGTCGGTAACGTTCACCGTCGCATAAACCGCTTCGATACCATCGGCGGTCAACTTGTCCACGGCCGCTTGACACGCTTCGGCTCCCATATCGGCCACAACGATTTTGGCTCCCGCTTTTCCAAGACCCCGCGACAAACAAAGCCCAAGGGCTCCTGCTCCACCAATCACGACCGCAACTTGACCGTTTAAGCCAAAAAGCCCTTCCAAAAATTCCGCACTACTCATTTGCAGATATCCTTTCAAAAGATATTTTCTGTGACCACAATAAACGAAACATCAGTGCCACGGGCAAAAAGATTATTCCCACAGCATTATATACAGTATATCTGGTTGTGTCCAAGTTTTCCAGTCTCCGGACGATAAGTTTTTGGAAGTTTTTGCCATTTGTCGGGGATTATTTGCGGGGTCAGGAATCAACGGGCCTGTTTTACGGAGCGAAATTCCTGTGGTGTCATACCAATAAGTTGTCGGAATGAATAACAAAAGTATTCTGGCGAGTTAAAACCTGCTTTTTCCGCGACGACGGCAATATTGCACTCTGTTTCCCAAAGCAGTTGTTTTGCCCTTTCTATCCTGACTCTGCGAATCTCCTGTTCGATCGTTCGACCGAGACATTTCTTAAAAAGCCGCCCCAAGGTCGCGTGGGAAAGGTTACTGTGTTGAACAACTTCGTTTACGGTGAGACCACTTGTCGCCGCGTCTCGAATATATTTGATTACTTCAACAAAATCGCGATTATTGACTGCGATACAGTCGGATGACTGTCGCGTTTGGATAAACAGCGGAGGAACGGTAATTCGCTGGCGTTCCAATCGTCGCCCTTCCATCCGGTCATGGAGAAGTTCAGCCGCCAAATATCCGATTTTTCTTCCGTTTTGGTCAACACTGGAAAGCGGGGGATCGGTTACGTTGCACAGCCACTCATCGTTTTCGACCCCAACAACCGCGATTTCATCAGGCACTCCAATTCCCAAAGCACGGCAAGTTTGCAGTACTGGAACGGCTTGCGCATCAGTGACCACGTAAAGCGCAATCGGTTTGGGGAGTTCGGAAAGCCAATCGGCCAGCCGCTGGCGATCACTTTCAGACCATTGAGGTATGATTGCCCGCTTGTTCGTTCGAACTTTGAACGTTTGACACGAAAACCCGTGCGACTTAAGATATTCGTGATAGTAATTCTTTTCCAACAGCGACCACCAGCAGTCATTGAACGAAAACGAGGCGAAATGACGGAATCCGCGTTCATAAAAATGATTAAAGATCATCTTGGCCGTTTCTTGACGATCAGAGGCGATTTCCTGATCGTCTTCATCATTGGTTCCGTTTCCAACAAGTTCAACCCAGGGACAGCCCTTTTTTTTCAGTTCCTGAACGATTTTGCGGCTGCCGCTGCGAGAAATAATCCCGTTTCCATTCCAATGTTGAAACCACGAGGGCAACGGCTCGGCAAGTGTGCGGTATTCGAAATCCAGTTCCCAGGAATACTCAACCGCAAATTGAATAATTCCTTCAACAATATCACGACCGAATCGTGTTACTGTTTCGACATTGACGAAAACCCGCTTTTTGGCAGGACGGACTATTGAACCTTGGGGCGGAATATGGACCATGGCAAAACGAACCTCTGAAGCAATTTTGACGAAATTTCTTTGGTAATTGAATAAATTTCTCAATTGACATTATTATAATTGTCCTAATATAATAGTGTCAAGAGGGAGAAAGAAGTTCCTGAAA
>JAQVID010000189.1 GCA_028695865.1 Thermoguttaceae bacterium
TGATCGAAAGGAACCGTACTGACCCGGCTCCAGAAATGATCTTGCGCGGACATAACCTGAAGTCGGGCAATAAGTCCACCCATACTGTGGCCGATGAGGACCATTTGATCGAACGAGGCGATTTGCCTTTGCGGGTCAAGCGTATGCCGTATTTCGCTCAGATCGTCGCGGAGTTGGGCCGCCGATACCCAGAATGGTTGACCACTCGGGTAAAAATAGAACCAGAACTGATATTTTTTTCGGATCGTCTCATCACTTCGGAGCGCGTTAAACATTTCCATCCAGGGGAAGGGCGAGGACCACAAACCATGAATCAAAACGACCGGAATGCGATGGGGGTCGTAAGGCTCCATCATGTACATTCCCTTAATGATTCGGGTAGACTTGGTTGAATCATTCTGTTTTGGGACGGTTTTAAGCAGTTCGTCGGGGCGGACCAATCCGAGGGTGGGTATGAGTTGTGCTTCCGGGGTCGACATGAAGCAGACCAGCGGAGTCGTCAGATCGGTTTCAAGCGGCACCGTGACATCACCGACCATCGTCGAGGAAGCCACGAGCGGATCATAAAGTTCCAAAACCGCGTGGCAGTGGGAGTCAGCGTCGCTGGATTCGGCAGGTCGCAAGAACGCGGTCACAGGAAAGCTGATACCGACCGGATAATACTTTGCGTCGAGTTTGGTCTGCTCACTCTCTTTGCGTTTGGCCACCAGAGGAACCCCCAGTCCGCCCTGTCGATATTCATGTTGCACGCCAACGAGATTATAATCGTAAGCGAAAGTGAACGAATCGATTTCGTCGGGGAGCCAGGTTCCCGTAACGAGTCGGCACAGGACATTCCAGCGTCGGTCGTCGGTTTGAACATAGAAACCGCTACCGGGGCGAAGTCGCAAGTTTTTCTCCTTGTTCATGAGGAGTCTCAGCAGGCGTTCCAGAGAACTGTTGTAGAGCAAATGAACATTGTGAAAACGCGAATCGTAGGAATTTCTCGCTTCCGCAAATCGCGGATCGAAAAGATAATTGAACGCCTGAAGCGAGGACGCGGCGTAAAGTTCGGCGGCCATGCCCGGATTACGCGATTCCTGGCGCCGCCCTTCCATGTATGCCAATTCGGAAAACGCGGCCAGAAGTTCCGCTGTCGGCTCCGTTTCGATTTGTTCTAAAATATGGGCAAGCGTATTGACAGAAGCATCCTGCTTTTCGTCGTATTGTAGTGAACGCAAGACCAACTTTGTGTTTGGGGTCTTCTTTCCTTTTTCAATATCGCTAATATAAAATCGTTCATTGAGCGGATGGGTATGTGTTTGCTGATGTGTGGCGAATTTAATATGACAGCCGCAGCAACAAACAAGAAACGCCAAAACGGAGAACAGAAGAAATGTTGTTCTTCGTCTCCGTATTGCTTCAGCAGAAGACCGGAATGTTCGCTGTGAGGAAAAAAACAGGAACATGGTTTTCACGGTCCCGAATCAGGACCGCCCACGCCGGCAGGCTCAAAAAGAGTCGCTTGTCGAAGGACGGACACGGTTCGTTGTTGGTGAACTTGGTTCATATAATACCGCTTGCGTTTGGTCGTTTATCCCGTTCAATTACCCCCAATACTGCCAGGAGCAAAACCGGGTGCCATCGTACCGGCAGACGTCGAACTTGTCGCGGCAGGTACGGTACTCGTGCCCTGACTGGTACCCGGATAAGTCTGCTGCGTGGTCGGATAGGTTCCTGTGGCAGGCATGGGGTTTGTACTGGTGCCCGGATAAGTCTGCTGCGTGGTCGGATAGGTTCCTGTGGCAGATGTTTGGTTTGTACTTGTGCCCGGATAAGTCTGCTGCGTGGTCGGATAGGTTCCTGCGGCAGGCATGGGACTCGTATTTGCGCCCGTGTTTGTACTTGTACCCGGATAAGCCTGTTGCGTGGTCGGATAAGCCGAACCAGGGCTTGTTGCTTGCGTTGACGGCCATGGACTCGACTTGTCGATTGGACTTCCGCTTGCCGTTGAAGCGACTTTTGTTCCTGTCGCGGAAGCAGAGGCTGACGCTTCGGATTTGTACGCGGGTATCGACGCCATGGCAGAACCGGGGGAACCCGGGGTAACAGCAACTTCCGGTGCCCGATCGATTTTCATTTCCTGGGATGAAGGAAACGTTTCGTATTTGCCTTTTTGGGCAAATGTCTTAGCGGAAGATTTTTCCTTGGCTTTTGCTTTATCACTTTCGTTTTTGCTCAATTCCTTGGAATACTTTTCGGGCGGCGCGCTCAACTGAATACCGTCGATTTCTTTCGGGGTTTCTTTGGAAGGCGCTTTTGGTTTGCGGCTGAACGGGTTTTCCATTTTCCAGGAAGAACCCGACTTGCAACCGGCGATCGCCAGTACCGCCAGAATCACAAGGATCAATACGTGTTTGTGAATGGTCGCCTGTTTCATGTTTTTTCCTCTTGTTTTGACATCCGTGTCCAAATTTCGCCGTACCGGAATCCTATAAACGAAATCATTCGCTTTCGGTATCCATACCGAGAGTAAACGACCATTATATTTATATTGGTCTGGCACGTGTCTGTATCATGAATCAATGGGTACATGGTATTCCTGGTCGAAATACGATTTTTTCACGTGATTCAACTAAACAGCCTTGGGATTATATTGATTCTCTTTGTACAAGGTCAATATCATTTTGTCTTTTTTCCGAAAATAAACTCAATAACAGGACGAAAAATATTTTAGGGACGCTTTCGCCTGGTGATAACAGAGACAGATAGATATGCAGACTAATATAATAGGACATGTTTCACACAAATTGTCTGGTGCGTGAACTTCATGTTTTACACAATGATTTCTACCCGTCTAATTTATTATGACGACCAAAATCTTTTGGTTTGCGGAAACTTTATTGCCCGTTTCGCAAGTTATACTGTGAATAAACTTGACTGCCGCCCACTGTCCGCGGGTCTGGAAACCAAAAGATTGACATGGAGTCCCCAATGGTTTATACTTTTTTCTGCTGATGCTTCAGTTTTCGGTGATTGGCTCCCCGCTTACCGTTGGAAAACGGAGGGTTCAGGCCGTACAACACGAAAATTCAAGCAAGACCGGTTTTTATTCCTCTTTCCTTCCCGTAACCTTGCAGGACCAAAAACATGACGTTCATCTTCCACCCTTTTACCGCGATTTTTCTTTTTTTTATGTTGACCTTCGGGCCCATTTCTTCTGTGGCGGTGTCGGCGCCCTCCCCGGACAAGGCCGACACGTGCGATGTGCTCGTGACGGGTGGTGGAACGGCGGGAGTCGTCGCGGCCATTCAGTCCGGACGGGCAGGCGTCAAAACGATTTTACTTGAAGCCATGGGGCAATTGGGGGGGAACGCAACGATTGGGGGCGTCAATTCGCCTGAAAGCTTTTTCCGCGATGGAGAGCAGCGAATCAAAGGAATCGGTTGGGAATGGTGTAAAAAAACCGCGGAACTCGATGACAATATTCTGCCTGACTCAAAAAAACATTACAGAATCAATCCAGGCCTTTTCGCCGCGGTGGGCGAAGAGCTGTGCCTTCAGGCGGGCGTACAGTTGCGATATTTTGAGTGTCCCATGTCGATTGAAAAAATTATTGATAAGGAATCCGAATATCATTGGCTTGTCAAAACGTCCGCCATGGGAAAAGTTCGTGTTATTCAGGCAAAAGTACTGGTCGACTGCACAGGAAATGGAACCGTTGCCGCCTTGGCCGGGGCGGAACGAATGCGGGAAAAGGAAATCATGGCCGGTTCGTTCAATTTTATCATTGAGCACAATATAGACCTGCAAAAACTTGGTCATGAGGAATTTGCCAAGCAGTATCGGAAGGCGCTCGATGAAGGGCGTCTGCTTGAGGGCGACACGCGTAACGGAATTGAAGCGATACTCTCTTATCAGGCAGGCAATTATGTTTACAATGCCGATAATTCAACGGCAGAACTTCGTACGGACACCAATATTCGAGGTCGCCAAATGGCGCTCCGTGTTCTGCGATTTCTTCGAACATTGCCCGGAGGGGAAAACGCGAGGATCACATCGATGTTTCCGGAAGTCGGAGTCAGGGAGACATACCGTGTCAAAGGGGAATATATCATCACGGTCGAGGATTATCTTTCAGGCAAACATTGGGACGATTCTGTCTGTTACGCCTGTTATCAGATCGACATGCACAAGCCGAGATGGGACGATTTCATACGAATTCAGATCAAAAAAGGAGTTCGGCCAACCGTACCACTTCGCTGTCTCATTGCCAAAGATATTGATTATCTGCTCATGGCCGGACGCTGTTTGAGCAGTGACCGGTTGGCTCTGTCCGCCTTGCGCATTCAGGCAACATGTATGGCAACCGGTCAGGCCGCGGGTGCCGCTGCCGCTCTTGCCGCGAAAACAGAGACTGCTCCGAAAAATTTGGACCCGAAACTGGTTCGGGAACTGCTCAAAAAGAACGATGCGATCGTTCCCTGAAACGGTGATACCTCGCTGTACCTGTAAATGTAATCATTATTAATTAATATGAATACAAAACCGTCTTTGCGGCCTCCGCAAACGTCCTGATCGTATCCGGGGATCAGGCCAAGGTGTTCCGGTTCCCTTCGATTTTGGGTTGGTACGGTTGGTAAGCCCTGGATTCACGAGGCCAACGGAAAAAGGAACGGCGGACCACTGAATCATTGGTCTTAACTTCAGGAGCATGCCTGGGGCAAAGTCGCCGCGGGGCAGAGGAGAGGATGAAACACCCGTTTGTTCCCCGATTTTTCTCCTTTTTTCCCACGGATTACATTTATAACTCGTTGTGTTATCATGAGTTATGCTTAAGTTAATACGTGTGGACAAGTAAATCGCCGGCATGGAAACTTTTGGGGGGTGCGCACCCTGCCCCCCCTTGAAAGTATGTTGCATGGCATTACAATTGAACTCCAGCGCTTTATATTAACGTTTTTGTCGATTAGCGCGTTTTGGTCGGCAAAACGGGGGAAATTGCGTAACAAGGGTCTTCCGGGCTGTTCCGGGAGCAATATTTTTTCACACGGTTCTGCTTTTATTGGGAATTTGTTTTGCGTGCGGTATTGTGTCAAAGGGTTTGGCATCAGGCAAAACAGTTCGGTAACGGAACATCAACAACATATTGGGAATTGTATTGTGGTTAATCGAAACCTGATTCGTGGTCTTGACTTAAATGAAGATGAATGGACAAAGGAATTTGAGGAGGTTGCAGGCGACAAAGATGTAGGGGAACTGTTCACATGGGAACGGGAAATTGCCCCGAATCAAATCGTTGAAGGCCGCGTTGTACGCATCGAAAAAGAATTCGTTATTGTCGATGTAGGTTATAAGAGTGAAGGGCAAATTCCTCTGAGCGAATGGGAAGAAGACGAAAATCGTCCGCAACCGGGCGAAACGGTCAAAGTTCTGATCGAAGAACTTGAAGATTCGATGGGCGAAGAAGTCTCCAAGGGAATGATTACCTTGAGCAAGAAGAAAGCCGCCAAGATCGAAGCTTGGATGAAGATGATGGAAAAGGTCAAGGAAGGGGACGTTGTCGACGGAACTGTCACGAAGAAGATTAAGGGTGGTCTCCTGGTCGATATTGGTGTTCATGTCTTCCTGCCCGCCTCGCAAGTTGATGTTCGTCGTCCGACCGATATCAGTGAGTTCATTGGTAAAACGATTAAGTGCGTCATTCTCAAAATCGACGAAACACGTCGCAATATCGTAGTAAGCCGTCGCGCCTTGATCGAATTGGAGCGGGCCGAAAAGAAGAGCGCGTTGCTTCACGAACTGGAAGTGGGACAGCTTCGTACCGGTACGATCAAGAACATTGCCGATTTCGGTGCCTTTATTGATCTTGGCGGTATTGACGGTTTGCTCCATATTACCGATATGAGTTGGGGACGTATTACCGACCCGAAAGAACTTGTCGCGATCGATCAGCAGATTGAAGTCAAAATTTTGCACATTGATTACGAGAAAGAAAAAATTTCGCTCGGTCTCAAGCAGAAGACGGAAAGCCCCTGGGCAACCATCGAAGAGAAGTATCCGGTCAACTCCAAGGTCAAGGGTACTGTTGTGAACGTCATGAGTTACGGTGCGTTCGTCAAGCTCGAAGAGGGTGTCGAAGGTTTGGTTCACATTAGCGAAATGTCCTGGACCAAGCGTATTAGCCATCCGAATGAGATTCTCAACGTGGGCGATGAAATCGAAGTTGTCATTCTCAATATCAATAAAGAGAAGCAGGAAATTTCTCTGGGTATCAAGCAGACGACCGACAATCCGTGGAAATCGGTTGACGAAAAGTATCCGGTGGGTACCATTGTTACCGGTACGGTTCGCAACCTTACGAACTATGGCGCTTTCATTGAGATTGAAGAAGGAATCGATGGTTTGCTCCATGTCAGCGATATGAGTTGGGTTCGCAAGATTACCCATCCGAACGAGGTTGTTACCAAAGGCAAGCAGGCTGAGTGCAAGGTTCTTACTGTGGTCAAAAAGATCCGCCGTATCGCGCTTGGCCTGAAGC
>JAQVID010000190.1 GCA_028695865.1 Thermoguttaceae bacterium
CTTTCGAGAAACCTGGCTTACGTGAAACGGGATCAGCACGAACATCCAGAACCGCTTCCACTTCACGTGAACAAAGAAGGCGAATGAATTCAGATATCGTCTGGCCTTCGTAGCCAATGGTCAAGACAGGAAAAATTTGATCTTCCATAATGAATACCTTTTCATAATTCATATCCCATTTTAGAGAAATTTGGGATTGATATTTTTCCCTCTCCAGGGACGGGGGGGAGCCATAGCGGCCCCCGTCCCCCTGTATACTATTCTGTATAAGAGCCCAGTTATGGCCCCCACTTTCGGGCCATAATTGCCCCAACTTGGGGGCTATTTTTGACTAGAAGGCAGAATTGCACCCGCCCAAATGAGGGGGTTATTCCCGTTTGGTCCTGTGCCACCATTTGGTACATTTCCAGCCTTTTCCTTTGACATTGACACCTCGTTCGACAACTCCGATCAGCTTCAATTCCTGTAGACGAGCCAGGGCTCGATTCAAAGTATGTTTACTTCCAATTCCTGTCATTCGAAGAAGTCTTTTTTTGGAAATAGTCGCCATTCCATTGGTGTCACCATGTCGGAATATTGCCAGCCAGACGGCGATTTCTTTTGGGCCAAGAGAGGTTTGCTCGACGATTTTATCGAAGAAGTAATTGAACGTTCCCCAGCGGTCAACCGGTTTTATTTCTTTTGACATTAATTACCTCCACTATACTGTGCG
This sequence comes from Thermoguttaceae bacterium, assembly GCA_028695865.1. Taxonomy (GTDB): domain Bacteria; phylum Planctomycetota; class Planctomycetia; order Pirellulales; family Thermoguttaceae; genus JAUNBG01. Next base: position 713 of record JAQVID010000190.1, read on the forward strand.
AAATCATTCGCGTATTCACTGATAATATTCTCACCGGGAACGAAAAATCGCTGGTGTGCGCCGTCGAATTCAATGAGAATGTCGGAAGGTTCGCCGGATCGTTTTTTAAGACAGGTTAATAGCCGCTCGTTTCGGGCGTCCTTCTTCGGGCCGTAACCGAGAATATAGGCGTCGTCGACACTGTACTCCAATTCGGAACTGTCACGGAAACTGGTAATACCTGCACCGCTGTAGTCGCCGGTATTCTTGCCGCTGGTTGGCGTTCTGTTCAAAGCGGACGCAAGGAGAACGCATTTCCCTTTCATGGCGATTTCATTTCGGGCCAGGTCGAGAAGAATTTTCAGCTTCTCTTTGATATCCGGATTGGATCGTTCATTGATATTGAATCGCTGGGCGTAATCCAGAATTACAATATCCGCATCCACCATTCGAACGGATTCAATAATCCGGTCCGCCGAAAACGGACTCATTTGAAAGTAACAGCGTTTGCCAAGATCAATCAGCTGCTGCATACAATCTTCGAGCGTTACACGTTCCGTGAGCGATATATCCCGATTCTGAATTCGAACGAGCGGTATCTCCGTCTGTCGCGCAAATTCGCGATAAAGCAGTATTTGCGGGTCCATTTCGACATTGCAGATAAGTACTTTTAATCCGGGATTGTAACGAAGAGCGTCAAAGACCAACTGCATAAAAAACGCGGTCTTCCCGACACCGGGAGCTCCGCCGATTACAACGACCTTACCGGGTGCAAGCTGGAGTTTATTGAGTGCAGAGTCCGCTCGCGGGGCGACATTCCAGACGGTCGGCGGCTTGCCAGAGATAATCTCCTCAAATGCCCGACGGGAACAGTAGGCCAGCGACATGACAAGCGACATATCTTCCGGTTCCGCTGTAATCTGGTCGGCGATATGATCTATCATTGTCTTGATCTCTTCTTCCGTTTTACTGTCGAACAGCTCGCAGAATTCGCAAATATCGCCTTTTTCCGGGAAATCGTTGATTCCGATTGTCTTGCAGTATTCCGCGAATCGAACAATTTTTACCGTTGGTCGTGACTTAAACTTACCAAAGATTTCACCGAGACTTTTTGCGTACTCTTCACCAGCACTGTCATTATCGGGCAGGATCACAAGTTCAAGCGACTTCTTGTATTTGACCGCGATTTCGTCGAGTGTATCCCAGTCGGCTTTGGCGGCTGATTCACTTCCGAACGGAGAACAAGTGGCAAGCAGCCCCAGGTGTCGGGCCATTTCCGTTGCTTTTTCTCCTTCGCAAATATAGACACGAACATTTGAACGTTCCGTCTTTTGCAGGTACTTATCCAGCAGGTCAATTCCGTAGATCGGATAAATCTGATCGCTGTGTTTACCAACGATATAACCGTCTTTAATCTTGGAGACAGGCCTGATTTCTTTTTTACCGTTGATATTCCAACGAGCAATGAACAGGTTCTCACTTCCGTCAATATTGCGATATGTGTAAACGACATCAGGTTCACGGGGATTGGTGTTATCGATACCGAACGCAGCCGCTCCGAGAGCCTTTTCAAGAGTGGAGTGAAGTGTCTTACCACCTGTGGCGACCGGCTTTGTTGGTGCAGTGTAAGTACTGTTTGGCAGTACATTGCTGTCACCGGCTCCCATGAGTTCCGCCGGTTCGAAGCCAAGTGCCTGGCATATTTCGTCGTAAGAGCATTTGTGCGAATGACAAGTGAAGAGAATACGTCCGTCATCCCCTTCGGAAAAAGCAAAATTCTGATCCGTTCCATTATGGGCGGGACACTGACATCGGTACTCGTCGCCGTATTGTTTGACGAGATAACCTTTTTCGGCGAAGCGTTCGAGTACACGGTCAAGATTGGTTGACATAAGAAACCTCTATTGTGTTATAGGATTATTGTCCCGTCGTGTCGGGAGTTCGAGTAATTCGGAAGGAAGAAGTCCACGTTTGACTCCCTCGTCAATATGAACGATTCGCAGAAGATTTGCCAATGCCGCCGCGAGATGATCGACAGAGTGATCGTCGTCTTCGAATTTGCAAAGGTGATATTGCAGGTTCTCCAGACATTCTTTTGCTGTGATGAGCCCTGTCCATTTTTCGCTACCGGAATTGATCCACTCTTTAACACGTTCCATCGCCAGTGGGAATAGCTTTTTTGTTTCTCTTTCCGAATAAGTCGGAAGTGTCTGGAGCGAATCCGGCAGGATTCCGCGTTTGACTTTTTCGTCAACGTCCAAAAGAAACATGGCATTACACATAATGGCCGCAAGATTGTCTTCTTCCCCATCGCCCTGCATGTACTTCATGATATGCCGCAATAACGAAGCCACGGTTCGCTCTGTTGGCATTCCAGCCTCCCAATTCCTGTCACCATATTTGTGAGCCCCATCGCGAAGCCAATAAGCCAGTCGTTCAATAGCGAATGGGGAAATCAATTCCGGTCGCGGTTTCTCGTCCGCTTTGTCACGCATGGCTCCGGTCGAAAATTGTTCTTTGTCGGAGGTGATTGTGGCGTCGTTTTCTTTCGTAAACGCTTCTGCAATATCTGGCAGATTACGAATATATCGGAATACGACGGAGCTGAACTCCTTGCGTTTGAAGCAACTGCAAATAGGCTTGTATTCGCACGTTGAAGTATCCTCACAATCAATATCGCAATCGGCACAATCGGTACCGAGAACACAGAGATACCAGTAACCGTCTTTTGCCTGAATAATCTCGCCCGTTTCGGGTTCTATCATGTCCTTCGGGAACAGTATAAGATCGTTTTTCATATAATTGTCTCCTTAAAGTTTCTGCCAGTGTCGGTCATCGTTGAAAACTTCGATCCATATCCATTCATCTTTTTCAGTGAAAAGATAAACGAATTCAGCATAGTGATCGTTCGCGGCGATCAGTAAATCAGAGCGTGACTCAAAACAGTGTTCTTCAGAATCTTCCAGTCCCCGACAGATCTCCGGCGTTTCTTCCAAGCTGGATATATCGCCGTTGGACAGCAATCGTTCGAGTTTGTTTCGGTTTTGATAATGTTCCTTAAGCGTTGAACCAACCCCGTCGCGGTAACCATCAAAATGACAATAAATCGCATTGATTTTTCCATCTGATTCTTCACAAATAAGAGAATGTGTACTCATTTTTACCTCTTAATTTCTCAAAAGCCATGACGTGGAGAAGACCTGTTTATCCACAGAGTCGTAAATTTCGACTGTTACCTCTTTGTCTTCTTCGTTGACGGTGACATGATACCCGCCCAGAACGGAGAGACATTCGCCAAATTCGGGCAGTGTCATAAATTTGCCGTCAATCTGTTCTTCCATATATTTCCGAACGGAACGGGCAGAATAGAAACGCCGGTCACCTATCATGCCGGACAGCCATTGTTCAACGCTGTAATTTCGACTATCCATAAAATTTTCCTTTCGCTCTTTTCGAGCTTTGTAAATACGTTTGATTTCTTCGTCAAATGTGCCGTCCGCCGCGTTCGATAGAAATGGATACATGTCCAATAGGGAATGCGGACGATATTCATCATTTGTCATTGACATATATGTCTCCATAAATAAAAGGCAAGAGCCGGTTTCGAACCGGCAATCCTCAGCCCAGGGAAACCGGGGCCGCCGCTCTACCATTTGAGCTATCCTGCCACCGTTGCTAAAACGGGATTTCATTTTTATCCAGAAACTGTCCGCAAGAAGGTGTTTCCGAAGTGAGATTACTTTGATAAGTGGCGTTACACCAACCGTCAACAAAATAAAGACAATCATTACAGGTACTTGAAGAAGTCGAGAAATCCTGTATTTGTGGGACTTCTTCCGGGATCGGACCAAGAACGTAATCAGTAATGCGTTCATACTTTTCGCCCGCTTTACGAGTTGCGGTAATTTTCGTCGGCTTGGCCAAAGCGCCGGTATTCGCGATCTGCACCGCCGCGTAAGCTGACGAGGGTAACGGGGCGTTGGTTCGCTCCTTCCACCATTTCTCAAAACGCTTTCTAGCCCATCCTTCATGCTCGACACACTGCCATTCACTCCGAAAGCTGTTCCACCCTGTTTTGTAATCTACACGCATCGTTTTCGGCGAAGACTCATCCGCTCCAGCCTTCGTATGAACAGCGTAATAAACGTCTTCGACATCGTATTCATTCGTTTCGTCGCAACTTAAAATATTCTCTTGAGACGCCTGACCTTCGTGTTCGGCACGTTCCTGTTTTGGAAATTCATATCCACAGCCGGGACAGACCGAATAGGCGGCATGAATAATCAGTTGACATTCGGGACACTCTTTTACAGGAGCGTCACCATCACCGCTACTCGTTTTATCACGAACGTGAATCATATCGACCGGTCCGTGTCTCATGATATTTCCCGCAAAATCAAGAACAAGACAGTCCTTTTTCGATTCATGCAGACGAAATCCTCGTCCAACTGATTGAACGTAAAGTCCAGGACTTGCGGTCGGACGCAGCATAACAACACAGTCAATTTGTGGATTATCAAATCCAGTGGTCAACACATTGATGTTCACCATGTATTTCAAATCGGGATACTTTTCATTGAAAAGGTTTGCCTGTACTTCCTCGCCTTTGAATCGTCGAAGGAGAAGATCCCGTTCGGCGGCAGGCGTTGAGCCGGTAACAATTCCGCATTCGCCGCCGGTCATTTTTTCGATTGTCTTTTTGACATTTTCCGCGTGTTCAATGGAAGCGGCAAAGATCAAAACACGATTGCGATCTGCCGTCTTTTCAATAATTTCACGACAGGCGGAATGAACGTTACTGTCTGTATTTACCAGTTCGTCCACTTCGGATGAGACGAATTCTCCGGCTCGAATATGTAATTTCGAATAGTCAATCTTCTTCGCGCTTCCTTTGGATACAAGTGGACAAAGATATCCTTGCGCGATTAGTTCTTTAATCCCAACCTCATAACAAATATCGTTCAGTATATTGTCAGGACCGCAAATCAGGCCGGACGACATTCTAAAAGGCGTGGCGGTAAGGCCAATGAGTCGGATATGCGGATTAATCAATTTCATATCGGAAAGAAAATGTCGATACATTCCGTCGCCATCGGGAGCAATAAGGTGCGCTTCATCAATGATGATCAGATCGAACTTACCGAGTTCACTGGCGCGTTGATAGACCGATTGAATTCCCCCGATAATAACAGGTCCCTGTGTTGTTCGTTCGCCAAGCCCGGCGGAATAAATTCCGACAGGAATGTCCGGACAGATTGCAGAGAGTTTATCCGCCGCCTGCCCAAGCAATTCCTTGACGTGTGAAAGGATTAAAACACGCCCGGACCACTTTGTAACAGCGTCTTTACAGATGGAAGCCAAAATTGGAGTTTTGCCCCCAGCAGTCGGGATTACACAGCACGGATTCCCATTATTGGTCCGCAGATAATGATAAATCGCGGAAATCGCTTCTTTCTGATACGGTCTGAGTTCCACTGTTATTCTTCCTTATTCGATCATAAATGAGAGTTCCATCCCCGGAGACAATTTTATCGCGGTATTCCGCTTTGCCGAAACGGTTCCCCCAGCCTGTCATAAAAGTTCGACCGGACAGAATGACTTTGCCGCCAATACGAACGCTTCCAGAGACTTTAGCCCGGTCACGTAAAACGGCGTTGTCCATGATCCATGCCCGATCAAAGACAGAACTCTGACCGCGCACCACAGCATGACCACTGACATGCCCTTCTTCGTAGACACGACCCGATTCTGAAACGGTTGCGTTTTCCTCGATAAGAGCTTTATCACGAATGGACGCCTTACCGCAGATCGTAGCATTGT
>JAQVID010000191.1 GCA_028695865.1 Thermoguttaceae bacterium
CTGTTGACTTCATCGAGAGCGCGTGATTTTCCCGTTTTCAGGTCGAGCAAATGCAGGTCGCTTTCCGGGTGCCAAATAGAAAACGTTCCATAGTCGAACAACGTGTAGAGCAAATAACGGCCATCCGGGCTGACTCGGGGGTGTGAAATGCTTTTGTTGATTTTGGCGGCATCGACAACAATTTCAGGGTTGCCAAACGTTCGTGTGGACGGATCGAATGACATGCGCATAAGATTGTATTTGAATTGACTACATTGGTTTCTGATGAAAGCTTTTCGGGGTGTATCGGTATTCTCTTTTTGAGGATCGTCTGTTTTTGATCCGCTGGAATACGTATTTTCATCGACGATATCGCCGGGCTGTGCCGGAGGAAGATCAACGGTTGCGCAACAATAGTACAAAGCCTTTCCGTCAGCGGACCAGGATGGAAACGTTTCGAAATCTTTTTCCGTTTTGAGTAGTGAAATCACTTCGTTCTTTTCGACGTCGAACAGAGCCAAATCACTTCGTTCGTCGATCACTTCAATCCGATTGGGATTGAGGGAATGAAACGCCTGAAACGTTCGATTGACGGAAAAGGCAATCAGGTTTAGAGTCGGATGCCAGGACGGATAAGCACAGCTGGAAAAGAGACCTTCGGGCTTCAAATCAATTTTGCGAATGCGTCCGTGGTCAACGAGTACGGTGCCTGGTGTTGCATTGCGGACATGAAACATATATCTGTCTGTTTTTCTGTCTTGCCAGTTGTGACAATTAAAACAGGTTGAAGTTCCCAAGAGTTCATTGTCGGCGAAATTACGGGTATTAAAACTTTCGAGGTTTCGCTCTTGCAATTTGATCACATTAAAAAATTCGTAACCGGGCTCGATCTGTCGGTAAGAAATCCAGGGATCAATGGGGTCTTTGGAAATTTGATTTAAGATCGGTCGCAACCTGACCCATTTTGAATCTTGCTGAACGTAGATATCGAAACGGAGTGTTTCGCCCGCGTTTTCGGCAAGGAGTCGCTTCCATTGAGTCGGACTGATATCAAGCGCGCGGCCCGGGACAATAATCGAACTTCCCCGGGTGGAAGAAATCTCCGTAACAAAGGCGTTGCCTGGAACGAGAATTTCGAAGTTCATCGGCGCAATATTGGGCGGGAGCGTTATGGAAGAATAGTCAGGCCTGATGACCGGCGAAGCGTCTTGCGTCTGAAAGTCGTTTGGAACGAAAGCTTTTCGGGAAGCAGATATCCATACCGCGACCACGAGTAGTACAATCGCGAAAACGACCACCGCGACGACTCCTTTTATCACAGTGGAACAGTTCAGTTTACTCTGCTTCATTATTTCATTCCTGCTGGAAAGTTGTGCGTTACCGGTTACAAATCAATAAAAGTAAGTTTCCGGCTGATCATTGGCATACCACCAGAACGTGTCGGCGAACTCGGCCTTTTGTTGTGCCCATTGCAGGTTATTCTGCGAAGCTTGCTGACGCGTTGACAAATCAAGATAACGCCGAAAACGTGCCAGAATCACTGGGTCCCAGGCATGGATTGGCGGCCCGATTTTTCTGGTTGACATGAAGGTATAATACAAATATCCCTCCTGGATATAGCGTGGCATGGGTCGGTCGCCGAGTATCTTGGCGAACTTGTCGATATTCTTCATGAAAGAAGTTTGGGAACAAGTGAGCATGCTGCCAATCAGGGTCAATTCCTGCATTTGATAAGTCGCTTGTTCAAAACCTTTATGTTGGCCAAGTTCCATCACGCAAAATTCGGGAAGTTTGACATCGGTAAAATAATTGTCGGCTGGAGCACGTGAAGTAATCAGGTCAATTTCTTTTTGGACGGTTTCCACATTGGCCGGATTGATCCTTTCCGGATGAGCGACGAACAATCCGGCTTTGCGATCGTGGTCGTCGAGCCAGTCGCGGTATTTGCGTACCCAGGACTTGTGGACTCGTGTTTTTTCAAGGCGTTCGATATAGCGTCGGGCAATTTCACAGCGATTTTGGACCAGCGCAATGCGAACAAAAATACGGGTAACGCCCGCGGATTCCGGTATGGACACCATTTTGTTCGTTGCGCTTTTGGCCGCGTAATTCAGCAGGCCGTAACGGTACAAAACCATTTCGCCATAGACGCGATACGTCGAAACGCTTACGAGGATGGGAATGACGCGTCCTACCTGAGTCCATTGGAAAGCCTCTTCGGCAAGCCGTCCTTTTTCAAACAGGGCCAAATTGCGCACCATGATCGTCGGTCGGACCGGTTGTGTACATGTCTGATCAAGCATAATGGCACGGTCCCAATTTTCTTCATCCAAAGCCCGCTGCAACGCCAAGGTTGAAAAAAACGAACCTTCCCGATAGGTACAGAAAAAAGTCAAGAGCAACATGAGTGCAAAAACACTTGTGGCAAAGCGGTCGCCCGTTTCGGATTTGGATTTCGACTTGCCCGGCAGGGGGGACTGTGTATTGACAATTTCTTCAGTTTCAGGAACATTCTCGTTGGAGGGAGTGACAATGTTCGTTTCGTCGGGAGCGTTATGTTTTTCGAGTGGTTCCGTTTGCCCGGATGAATCCGCAATCTTGTTTTTGCCTCGTAAGACCTGATGAATGATCATCCCGGCATAGAACAGATAAAACAGGGCGAGTGCCAGCGGATAGGGGAATATGGTTTGGAAGTAATCGCCGGTCGCAATTTGACGCGGCAGGAATCCTTTAATATAAAGCAGTCTGAATGGTATGGTTTCACAATAGGGCCAGTACCAACAAAACGGTAATATCAAGACCACTAAAAGAATATATTCCAGATGGACTTTTCGTTTGGCCTGTTCGCAAAGCAGAGCTTCCTGACCCAGACAGAACAAGCAGCCAAGCAGCGAATAAAAACCAATAAGCGGGAAAAAGATCGTCAATGTTACACTTAGCAGGAGCAAACGCTGAAAAAAAGTTTTGCCGGAGCGGTAAAACAAGGGGAATAGGAGGGCAAGGAAAGTTCCTGGAAAAATGTTGAATAGAATGTTTATTGTCAAGATATTGTATATATAGTATCTTGCCCAGATTACCCCGCTTGAGATTATTAACGGCGGGACAAAAGAAAGGAGCCAGGAAAACGTTGACAAACTAAAGGTTCGGGCAGTCGCAAGTTGGATTCCCAAGAGGAGCAATGCCAGAATCAGTCCGCCTTGCCAAGGTTCATGGAAAAACTGGACGATGAAAGAAGTTGTATAACACAAAAAACCGCCAATTTCGCTAAAACTGCTCCAAAAGTAATAATTGTCATAAAGAAACAGGTCGGAATTTTGCGATACATATAAATAGTCGGCATAGCGGACTCCCCAGAACCACCAGCAGAAGAAAAAAAACAGAACAGAAGTACCAAATTTGAAACGGTAACTGAGTGCGTTCCATTGCTGATTCCAATACAGAAACGGTGACGAATGGGCCGTTTTTGTTGGTTTTTCCAACTTTTTTGATAGTTGTGGCCTGTTTTTTGGCAAACTTGCTTGCTTGCGGGTCTTTTTGGGTGGCATCGCGCGACAGTTTGGGTATAATAAACAATATAAGTCGGTTTGATAACCGAGTATTATGGATGACACAGGACAAGACGGAACTTGCCTTTATATTATTATTATAGTTGGTTTCCCTTTCTTCGGGAAGGGGTCAGTTGACGAACTGATAAAAGACCGTGTTGAGGAGACACGTCATGATGGTTAAAAATCCGCCCTCACTCAAGTTTAGCTATCCGCTTCCTTATGGGGCGCTGTATCGGGATGGAGGAGTGATCTTTTCTGTGGTTAGCCGCCATGCAACCGCGGTACGTCTTCTTCTTTATGACCGCGTGACCGATCTGGAACCCTCTGATGTTATTCATTTCGATAAGGACGCGAATCGTTGGGGCGATGTTTGGAGCATTTTTCTTCGGAACATTCCCGCTGGTCAACTTTATCATTTTCAGGTGGATGGTCCGCATTCTCCTTCGAAGGGGAGTTATTTTGATCCGAAAGCGCGGCTTATCGATCCTTATGCCAAGGCATTGGCGGGAGATTTTCTGCCAAGTCACGACGGAATTGTTCGACCGCCCAAGTGTGTTGTCGTCGATAATTCGTTTGATTGGACGGGCGAGCGTCATCTTCGCCGCGATTTGTCCGAGACGATTATTTATGAACTTCACGTCAAGGGATTTACATGTTCGGCCAATTCATCGGTAGCGTCGCCGGGTACCTATTTGGGTCTGATCGAAAAGATTCCTTATCTGAAATCGCTTGGCGTGACAGCGGTTGAACTCATGCCGGTGCACGAATTTCCGACCAACGAAACGGACGGAACGCGCAAGCCCAATCACAATTATTGGGGTTATGATTCATTGGCTTTTTTCTCGCCCCACCGCGGTTACGCTTCGGACAAGCGTCCGGGTGCCCAGGTTGAGGAATTCAAGAAAATGGTATTGGCGTTTCATCAGGCCGGAATAGAAGTGATTCTTGACGTTGTGTTTAACCACACCAGTGAGGGGAATGAACGCGGTCCGATTTTGAGTTTCAAGGGACTGGATAATCGCGCTTATTACATGCTTGATCCGGGCGGACAGTATAAGAATTACAGTGGTTGCGGCAATACGGTGAACGGGAATCATCCGTTAATGCGTGAACTGATTTTCAATTGTCTCCGCTATTGGGTTCACAATTATCACGTGGACGGCTTTCGTTTTGATCTGGCGTCGATTTTGAGTCGTGACCGCAAAGGTAATCTGGTAGCCAATCCGCCGGTATTGGAAACGATTTCGGAAGACCCCATGTTGGCCGATACGAAGATTATTGCGGAGGCGTGGGACGCGGCAGGCGCGTATCAGGTTGGATCGTTTGGTTCGGGACGTTGGGCGGAGTGGAATGGTCGATTTCGAGACGATATTCGTCGCTTTTGGCGAGGGGATACGTACATGACCGGTCCATTTGCGACACGAATTTCGGGGTCGAGTGATTTGTATCAGGCCAACGGACGAACGCCCGCTTCGAGTATAAACTTTGTAACATCGCACGACGGTTTTACGCTGAACGATCTTGTCTCTTACAACTACAAGCACAACGATTCTAACGGTGAGAACAATCGCGACGGGGACAATAACAACTTCAGTTGCAACTACGGCGAGGAAGGTCCGACAACGCGACCGGAAATTGAAGCGATTCGACAGCGACAGATGAAGAACATGTTTGCGACGCTGCTTTTGAGTCAGGGAGTGCCGATGATTTCCGCCGGAGATGAAATTCGTCGCACACAGCAAGGAAACAATAACGCCTATTGTCAGGATAATGCGCTTTCCTGGTTCGATTGGAATCTTGCGAAACGAAATGACAAGTTGTATCGTTTTTGCAGTGCGTTGATTGAGTTCCGCAAGCGTGAAGGAACGGTGCGGCAAAAATACTTTTTCTGTGGTCAACCGCGGTGCGCCGGTGGTATTCCCGATATTAGCTGGTATTCGCCCGACGGCGGCGAGGTTCATTGGAATGATCCGGCTACGCATGCCATGTCGTGCCTTTTGGCCCGAGCGGCAGACGATCCGACCGCAAAGTATCATGTCCTGATTTTGGCCAACGGCAATTGGAATCCTGTGACATTTGCTTATCCCGCGATTTGTCAACATCGATCGTTTCAATGGCGACTTTTTGTCGATACCGCGGCCGATTCGCCCAAAGACGTTTATCCCGCTTATGATGGACCCGAGCCGAATATGAAGACTTCTGTCACACTTGTCCCCCATTCTCTCAAAGTGTACCTGGCGACAGAGGAATGAGAGTACACGATTGAGCAGTGAGTTCAGTAAATTTCTTCCAGAAGAGGAGTATTCAATGGTTTCGGATTCACCGAAAGATTTTGTGTGTGATTCTTCCGAGTTTTCGCCGACTGTGGAAGGACTCAAGGAGTGGCTGTGCTGTAGAGATTCTTCCCGTCTGGAACATCTTTGGAGCAAGGCCGACCGAGTGCGTCGTGAAAAGGTTGGCGACAGCGTGCATTTTCGGGGGCTGGTCGAGCTTTCGAGCTATTGCCGCCGTAATTGCCTTTACTGCGGCATTCGGGCTTCACACCAGCTTACTCGCTATCGGATGTCCAGAGAAGAAGTTTTGGACGCGGCTCAAACGGCCAGTATGTTCGGCTATGGAACGGTCGTGATTCAAACGGGTGAAGACCCGGGCGTAACCCGGGATTTTATTACCGATGTCATTAAGGAAATTAAGGACCGGTTCGGACTTGCAATTACCTTGAGTTTGGGAGAGCGAACGGAAGATGAATGGATTGCCTGGAAAGAGGCCGGAGCCGATCGGTATTTGCTTCGATTCGAAACATCCAATCCGCGACTGTTTCGCATGATTCATCCCGGTATGGGCGGTACGGCCCGGACAGGAGAGGAATTACCCCGAATCGCCATGCTCCAAACACTGCGCAGTATCGGTTATGAAATCGGAAGCGGTGTCATGGTTGGCATTCCGGGGCAGAGTATAGACG
>JAQVID010000192.1 GCA_028695865.1 Thermoguttaceae bacterium
AAAAGGGGATGTACTCACGTTTTTACTTCGAAGCTTCTTCAACGGCAACGGCGACGGCAACACTGGCACCGACCATGGGGTTATTGCCCATTCCGATCAGGCCCATCATTTCGACGTGTGCCGGAACGGAGGACGAACCGGCGAATTGAGCGTCGGAGTGCATACGCCCCATGGTATCTGTCATACCATAAGAAGCGGGACCGGCGGCCATGTTGTCCGGGTGAAGTGTACGACCGGTACCACCACCGGAAGCGACAGAAAAATACTTCTTGCCATTGTCGACAGACCACTTCTTGTAAGTACCGGCAACCGGGTGCTGGAATCGGGTCGGATTGGTCGAGTTACCGGTAATCGAAACATCGACATCCTCGAACCGCATAATCGCAACGCCTTCGGACACATCGTCACAACCGTAACAGCGGACTTTGGCGCGGTCGCCGTTGGAATAAGCTTTTTCGCGGACGACAGTAAGCTTGCCGGCGAGATAATCGTACTTCGTTTGAACGTACGTGAAACCGTTAATACGGCTGATAATCATTGCGGCGTCTTTACCCAAACCATTGAGAATGACCTTAAGCGGTTTGGTTCGAACTTTATTGGCTTTCAGAGCAATACCGATGGCGCCTTCCGCCGCGGCAAACGATTCGTGCCCGGCCAGGAAGCAGAAACAGGAAGTTTCTTCGCGGAGAAGCATTGCGGCCAAATTGCCGTGGCCCAGTCCGACCTGACGCTGGTCAGCGACCGAGCCGGGAATGCAGAACGCTTGAAGACCTTCGCCAATAGCTTCGGCGGCATCAGCGGCTTTTTTACAACCTTTTTTAAACGCAATCGCGGCACCCAGGGTATAGGCCCAAACGGCATTGTCAAACGCAATGGGCTGAATGGAACGAACGATTTGCCCGACGTCAACGCCTTTGCTCTTGCAAAAATCGTTGGCTTCTTCCAGACTGGCGTATCCGTATTTTTTCAAAACCGGCTCGATTTGCGCGATTCTTCTTTCATAACTCTCGAATTGTACCATGTTTATCACCTTTTCCGTATAATGGTTTATTCCCGGCGAGGGTCAATTGTTTTCACGGCTTCGGCGAACCGACCGTATGTTCCGACGTTTTTCTCGAACGCTTCCTTCGGGTCTGTGCCCTTCTTGATCGCGTCCATCATCTTGCCCAGATTCACAAATTTATAGCCAATGATTTCATTGTCGGCATCGAGTGCACATTCCAGAATGTAACCTTCGGCCATTTCAAGGTATCGAGGACCTTTTACTTTGGTGCTGTACATGGTTCCAATTTGCGAACGCAGGCCTTTACCAAGGTCTTCCAAACCGGAGCCGATCGTGAGCCCGTCTTCCGAAAACGCCGATTGAGTACGACCGTAAACGATTTGCAGGAAGAGTTCCCGCATGGCCGTATTGATCGCGTCGCAGACCAAGTCGGTATTGAGGGCTTCAAGGATAGTTTTTCCAACGAGTATTTCCGAGGCCATGGCCGCCGAGTGAGTCATGCCGGAACAACCAAGCGTTTCGACCAGTGCTTCCTCAATGATTCCATTCTTAACATTAAGCGACAGCTTACATGCTCCCTGTTGCGGGGCACACCAGCCAACACCATGGGTAAAACCGGAAATATCAGAAATTTGGGTTACCGGAATCCAACGACCTTCCTCCGGTATGGGCGCCGGACCGTGGTTCGGTCCTTTGGCTACACAGGTCATTTGTTCGACTTCACGAGATAATTGCATTGTGATGCTCTCCCTTTACACTTGTTGATGCGAAACTTACAGGAAAAAACCAAAAATAGAAATTCCCGGCTCTCCGTATACGATTATTTTACAGAATTTACCCCGATTCGTCCAGTGGGACCCAATTGCCTCCCTGATCAAAAATTTCAATGAAAAATGGACCGGAAACGAATAAGAACGAACGTGGAGACCGGGCTCCCGTATGGAACAGGTAACGGATTAACGAAGACACTGGCGGCCCTTGGTCTTGAATTGGATGTTCCATCCCAAAGGCCGTTCGAAAAAGAAAAAGAAACTTGAGTAATTAGGGTAACCATATCTCCTGTTTGTATTATTTTGTGCATGTCCCGACAAAAATTACTTTTGATCTCTTTTTTCTCCTCCTTTTTTCGCCTCAAGAAATGCCGTCATTTGCCCATTTATACGTAGCTCGCAGACCGTTCATTTGATTGAACTGAATAATACCATCGAACTGAAGACGCCCAATAACGATACCGGGATGAATTCCAATCTGCCTTGCAAACTCAGCGACACTCGCCTTGCTCCCGCACTCACAAATTCATCCGCCATGCGTAAAGTTACTCCTTCACGAGCGCTTTCGCCCCCGGCCTCAACGCCGAACCAAAGGAGTGTACTCCAAGAATCATACCCGTCATGAACGTTCACATTTTTCGGCGATTTTTCCCAGAAGCCGCGCACTGCATTCCATTCCTTTATAAAAGGAATCAAGTGAGAATTTTTCGTTCGGCGAGTGAATTCCATCGTCCGGCAGACCGATTCCGACCAAAAGCACATCGCTTCCCAAAACGTCGCGCATCTTCGCAACGACCGGAATCGAACCGCCTTCCCTGGTATAAACCGGCTTGCGACCAAACGTCTCTTCCAGCGATTCTTCCGCCGCGGCAAACCACTTGCTCGTCAGGGGAACGACCATGCCACAGGTCGCCTGCTCACACACCAGTTTCATTTTGACGCCCGGGGGTAACTGCTCTTCGAAGAACGTTCGAAGTCGCCCTTCCAAACCGGCCGCGTCTTGATACGGGACAGTACGGAACGTAAACTTGGCGGAAGCAACCGAGGGTATAATGGTCTTGCCTCCCACTCCCTGATAACCAGACGTTAAACCGTTAATATCAAACGCCGGACGCGCGCCACGGCGTTCAAGCGGAGTAAAAGCCGGGTCGCCGTAGCCATGATCCATGCCGATTTGCGAAAGCGATTCCTTCTCGTCGAACGGAACTTCCGCGATTTTGCGACGTTCATCCGCGGTCAGTTCAACAACGCCCTCGTAAAAGCCGGGCACCTGAACCACTCCATGATTATCGACCACCGAAGCTAGCAGGCTGGCCAGAATCGTCGCCGGATTACAGATACTTCCTCCGTAATGGCCGCTGTGCACATCACGATTTGGCCCGGTCAAAAAGAGTTCGAAACCAACGACACCACGCAGACCATAGCAGATACCAGGCATATCGGGACCGGGCATTTGACTGTCGCTGACGACAATGACATCCGCGGCAAAAAGCTCAAGACATTCCGGAGTATCCAAAAACTTCTCCAGCGATTCACTTCCTTTTTCTTCTTCGCCTTCAAAGACGAATTTCAATTGGAAAGGAAGTTTTCCGCGACAATCGAGCCAGGCCTTTGCGCCAAACAGATGGGTCAGCAGTTGCCCTTTGTCGTCGTCGGCTCCACGACAATAAACATTCCCGTCGCGAATGGTCGGTTCGAACGGAGGCGAAATCCATTGATCCAATGGATCGACCGGTTGAACATCATAATGCCCGTATACCAGTACAACAGGAGCCCCTTCAACTTTTGGACTTTCCGCGTAAACAATCGGATGACCACCCATGTCGATTTTGCGCGTCTGGAATTTTAAATCGTTTTTAATGTGACCAATCAACCAATCCGCCATGTTCTGAACGTCCGACGCGTGCTCCGGCTGACAACTGATACTTGGTATGCGAAGCGCTTCAAACCAATCGCGAACAAATTCTTCCCGGTGACTGTTTAGATACTCCAATATTTCTCTCATGACAAAGTCCTTTTTCATCTGGTTGACATTTGTAATTGTATTTGTGTTTGTTTGTGTTTGTGTGTGTTTGTTTGATACGATACTTGTTTATGGTTTATACTTGTCTCAACATATACTTGTCCCAATATATAATACACTATATAATACACTGCACTTTCAAAAAAATTAAGTAATAATTTTTTGTTTCCAACCATCCAGTATTTTTTTTATTTCATTTCGCCAATCATCAGACCTGGCAAAATTATCGACTTCCATTACAGTCATAGAAATCATAACCATACTCACAGGAATTCGATAATCCATAAGAAGAGATTACATCTTCGACTTTTTGGAGAAATTCATTGAAATCAAGGCGTTGAAACGTTCTCAATAAACCTATAAGAATTTGGTCACAATCATTAAATAAAACCCGATTTGCCATTGTATTTATACCGACATTGCAACCACCACAAAACAAATCGACAAAAGTATCGACATTTTCGGGAAAAAGAGGCAGTATCTGAGATAAAAGGCGATATTTTCCCCCTTGATAATTCAGGGGCGAAGGAATAACATCAACGAAGACATTGTCATCGAACAGTAACGAGGAATAACCGTTCTTCATTTGCCGACCTGAATGATTTTCCTGTGGTAAAAGACCTGTAATTTTCTGAAAAGACATCGACATTTCCCCGCTCTGACAGGATGGATAGTATTTCATCATCAGATATTTTGGCATTTGAACGATTATCACCGTTTTGTGCCATATTATTGTATGAAACCAATATATATTGAGAGTTGATTTTTTGGATCAACTCTCGAAAAGTAACCGGAGCCTCCCGCGTGCAATAACGACTTTTTATATTTGACCGGTCCATTTTACGAGCCACACCAAACACCGTTGGTTTGTTCCACCGAGCAACATTTTCAAGTACATGGTATGCATCACTATATTGCCGCGAATTGTACGGTGGGTCGAGATAGACGAGGTCCGCTCTTATTTTTCCAACTAAAATATTTGCGTCTTCATTATAACATTCATTTCCCCGGTTCGAACTGGATACCGGGATATCCGGCAGCCTTAGTTCAATGTCCGTTTCAAATTCACCGCCTTGGCGGAACGCATCGTAATGACCACATGTATTAGCTATTTTGTCCATTGCATATAACAACGAAGCAATCAAAATTGCCCGTTCGCGAATATTTAATTCACCTGAACGAAAACTCTTTTCGATACGTTCACGGATAAATCCAATTTTGCGACATGTTGCCCGATTAAAATATGTATCGGAAAAACAATCCGACATATAATTATCTTCATCTGCCTTACATTGATTGAATTCCGAAATAAAACTCACAATTTTTTCTTCGGAAAAATCGTCATTGCCAAACCAAGCCAAATGACATTGATAATTACTGTACAGAATATCGTTTGTAATAACTTTTTTCTCGGGAAATAATGTCGATACTACGCCGGTTCCTGCAAAGATATCCGCAATTGACAATATATGCGGACAATGTTGATCAATAACCGAAGCAATGAAAGGGAGAAGTCGATACTTGTTTCCCAAATAGCGGCGGTTGTTGATCGACACAAGCCGTATAATATCATCAAACAACATTGTTCCCATCTTACAAACCCTCAACCTTTATCCGATCATTTCCATACCGGCTGCACTTCCAAAAAATTTGGGGAAACTGGAACATTAACACAGGAAATAAAGACTCTTTTGTTATCATTTGTATATTCACAAAAAAACAATAACCCAAGGAGTCTCAAGGATGAGTAACGACCCACATAACACGCCCCATTGGCTCAACGGTTTTATTATAACGATTGGTAATGCGGTCGTCAAGACGAAGTGCAGGCATTGAAAGGCAAAAGGCAATTTTTAAGGGCTGATACTTCACCTGAATCCAACACCTTTTCATTTCGACGTGCTCTTGGAACCGATACACCACAACGTGTTCTTGTCACGAATATATATCATACCATCCTTGAGTGCCGGACTGGCCGAAATGCTTTGGGCCATCGGTATCTTCTTTACCAAGGCTCCTTTGACTTCCTTGAGATCAACGGCGTCTTCCGGAATCGTTTTCGAATTCACTTTCGACGGATCAATCACGTACGCGTGAGGTTTCTCTTCCGTCTTCGCAAAAAGATACAAGTATTTTCCGGTATAAACAGGCGAAGCGTAAAAGGTATCTTCCTCGTCGACAAAAAGTTCCCACGTTGTTTTCTTCTCCTTCAGGTCAATTCCGGTAAGCGACCCGTTTTCCGAAAGCAAAATCACACCACCGACGACAGGCACCGGGCCACACGCGTTGGGAAGCCCGGAACTTTCCGCGGTCCAAACGGACTGGCCCGTTTTGGCAAGTTCACCCCGGCCCGTGGCGTCTATCGCCGCAAAGTTCGGAAACGTGTGCGCCGCGTAAACCATGTGACCCAACCCAATGGGCGTAACGGCCACATCGGTCTTAAAACTTGTGTATCGCCATAACTCTTTTCCTGTCTGAGGATCATACGCGGCCAGATAAGGGTCGCCCATCACCACAACTTGCCATTCGTCCTTGACCTGGTGCACAATCGGCGAGGACCAACAGGAATGAGCGTCTTTTCGCGCATGGTTCCAAAGCTCTTTCCCGTCTTCCGTCGCAAGGGCAAGAAGCCTCGCTCCCGGCTGCGACGCTTCTTTGCTCTCCACGTCTATTTGAACACTAACGCG
>JAQVID010000193.1 GCA_028695865.1 Thermoguttaceae bacterium
CCGGCTGATATCGTTTAATAATTGTTCTCCGTGAACACTGTTTCCGCTTCGGAGCCGATTTTCAAGGGCATTGGCGTCTTGAATGTCGGAAGTGAGGTAAGCCAATTGATCTTGAATTTCGTCCCGGGTAGCGAAGAACCTGTCTCCTTCTTCGCGAATTCGCGTAATGAAGGTTTCGAAAGTACCCTTTGCGGGCACAATAAGCTTCAATTGGTTTAACTGTCGAGTAACGGCGCGATCAAGTCGCACGAGCAACTGGCGAGGCGTGGTAATTCCCGAGCTTGCCGAATCGAAAACCGCCAGAACCCTCTTCTTTCGTTGTTTGAAAATTAACTTTATCAGTTCATCGGGGATTTCTTTGGACCGTCGCGCAAACCATTCTTTAACCCGTTCCTCGTCATCCATATACAATTTTTGCAGAACAAGTGCCGCGTGGGTTTTGCCGGTTCCATATCCACCGGTCAGCCACACCGAACTGTGACCTCCTTCAAGGCTTGAGACAATCTCTTTGAGAAAACCGACAAATGCGTGGTGAGGATAGAATTGCAGCCATGTATTGGGTTTTGAGTCAATGGCGTCGCGGTCCATGCAAGGAGTATACTCTTCGTCAACCTGGATCAGTTCATTGTAGTATGTCATGTCAGACTCCCTTTATTTATTGTTGATCAAGAAGAAGTTTTATAATATCATCCAGACTGTAGTCGGACGGAAATATGCGGATTTCATCAAGACCGAGTGTAAACGAGCACGCAATATAGCGGGGATATTTCGTTGACAGTCCAAGGCACTGAGCTTTCAGTTCTCCGACAGGCATACCAAACGCGGCCAGTGGTGAAATGAAGGATGATTCAAAGGTTGTGGACATCATTTCGGAAAGAGTAAAGGAATCGCGGCCCGATACTTCCCCCATTAAATACAATGAATACAATATCACCATTGCCGCCACGGAATGCGGAACGCGGCGAAGACTCAACACTCTTGAACCTTTCATCTCCAATTCAACAAGCGGAGCTCCACCGGTGCCTAGCGGAGAAGACTTCAGCGTTCCAAACAACGATTGTAACGCGCCTCTTAAAACGGATTCAGACGATACTGAATCCGACAGCGATTTTGCCAACTCATCGACTGATAATGACAGATTAAATGCCGCACAATTGGTATACCATTTGATCAACGGCGAATTATTTGTCAATGATATCCAAATGCAATCCCATAGTATGCCATTGTCAAAACCGTATCTTTTGCCATATTCCAAGAGGGGTGTTGTAGTGATTGAACTATTGTTTTTGATTAATCCACCTTCCTTAAACCAGCTTATTGCAGATGGAATCATACGGTTCCCCAGCATGGTAGTCGAACGAAAGTGTTCGCCCTCAGAAGCGAGAACTGATAACCAGTCCTGACGCAAGCCAAACGTTAAGTACTTGTTTATTCCTTTAATACTCATGGTTTTTCCTCCAGCATACCTTTTTGAAAAATATCTAAGACAACCATCATTATCTGCGTGGCATTTCATGCAGTGGACGCACTTTAGTTCATCTACACGTAGTTTTGGTTTGAATGAAATAGCTTTTGACATGCACTCTGCTTCACAAGTGCGGCACGCAACACACCCTGTTGTTTTATAGATAGCATTTTTAAGCCACTTTTCCATTTTTTTACTGATTGGAGTATCCGTCGTGGAACGGCAACTAAAATTTGTAATAAGCGCTGTGGCAGGAATAAAAAGTCTGATTTCTTCGCCGAGCGATTTTGCTACAAGCAACAGTGCATGGTTGTTATCATCTTGCTTTATCGTACCGATGGTTTTTAACCATTCGATTAGTACAAGTCTTTGAATACTGGAAAATGCAAAAGATAAAACATCATCCTTGCGTGTGAATGTTGGAGGAGCAATTACATCCTTTAACGATACACCACTTTGTCTGGCATGCCATCCGCCTGTAACAACATAGTTGTTGAAATCATCCTGCGACGCAAAAGTCCGTTGTATTGTATCCTCAATAGCACGCACAAAACGTGATGTCTCATTCGGATAAAGGGTACGGAGAATCCAATTCTGTCTTTCTGGCGACATTGGGCACAATATGCATCCTACTCGTGGTATTCCCTTGCGATACGCATTGTTAATCATCAGCTTATGCGCGAATGTGTAGAGAAAAATCTCAGGGCTACTCCATGAAAGGAGTGGCATTGAATTGATCTGAGAATTATTCTTCTTACCGTAACCAATATCTTCATAACGTGAACGCTTTAAACTCTCATCTCCACGAACACCAACAAATACTTGTATTCGAGACACTGCTCTTTTGGTACTCTGTCGAAGGTGTAAAATGGCCGGAGTGCTTTTATGAACAGAACAACACCATCGTAATGTCTGGGACGGAGGGCCAAAGTTATGCCAATTCTCATCTGCGGAGACCTTGGCATGAACTCTTATGAAGCGCCGATCTGGATATTGAGCCTGGATATTTTCCCACACTGCATATGTATCCGGGAGTTCCATATCGGTATCACTGAATATGACCGGAACGGAAGTCGGTAAAACCTGATTGCATAGATCAAGCAAAACAACGGAATCCTTTCCTCCACTAAAAGCAATATAGACCACCTCGCACATTTTCTGACAGTGGGTATACATTTCGTTAATGCGTTTTTGCGTATCTGCTACAATAGTAGACATAATTGCGAGGTTTGCTTTTACCATCTTTTCAACATTAACGGGCTTTAGTAGCGTTTTCTTTTCGATGATTTCTATCTCGAAAGATTGCGCATTCTGCGATTTATGTAGTCTGGCAACTTCCTTTCCTGCGTAGATATATGAGTTTTGCTTTGCCCACATAAGTGGCAGGCATTCATTACTATTGTATTCGAAATGCGAACCAAAACCAAGCAGATTTAATTCTTCTGCATAGACAGGCCGAATTTCTGTCCCGATGTTTCGAACTGAACGCGTTATTAACTTGTAACCTCTTGTTTTCGTATCCCATATATAATCGTACATCACTCATCCAATTTAAAATACTGCTGAATTATTCTTCGCAAGCTGCTTTTTAAAGAAATTCGTATTCGATTATGTTTCAAATAAGTGAATACAACTTCTACGGAATTGCATGGCAAGCCTGACTTGCTGTAGTGTTCTAAAACATATTCGATAACTCCTCGTTTTAATTCGGCATCATGTGGTACAACAATCGCCGTAATTGTATTTGAACACTCTTTATTGTTCTCGACTCTAATACCTGACACAAGCAAATCAGAAACACTGGCAAGCAAGTAATTACTCCAGTACACAGTCTTTTCAAATAGGGTAAATGCTGGAAGTTGTTCGAGGAAATAGTCAGGAAGAATACCAAATGGAAGAAAAGGGGAATTTCCCAATCGTATCTGTAACATTCTACAAATGTTGTCATAGTCCTGTTGACTTAATGATGCATTTGCAGAAAACTCATTCGCGGCTATCCAATGGACTTTATCCATGCGAATACATCGTTGTATGAGATAATTGATAACGAGATTGGTTCTATTCGACTTGCCCCGGCTTTTTGCCGCATATTCAAAGAACTCGGATTCATGAAAGACGCCATGGGTGGTTTTCAAAAATTCGTCGATGAGATTTGTTTCGAGAGCACGATCTTTAGAAACGAACAATTCCTTTTTCCATACATATTGAAGCGTTCCCTTGTAGCACAGCGTAATGATTCTCTTGAACTGCTTTTCGGTTAAACCGAAATTCTCAACAATATCCGCATGATATCGCAAAGCCAACGCGTCTTGAATCGTCTTCATGCTAACCGTGGTGTGCGTATCTTCCGCGTCTTGGATGATCGTCGTGATATCATCGGACAACCCCTCCGGAAAATCAAACTTGTCGAACAGTTTCCATTCCGGTACATCGTTCTCCAGGGCATCCGGGATTGCCGCGGGAATATGCTCATTGATCAAGCAGGTAATGATTTCCCTGGACAGATAAGGCAACTGCCGGGCAAGTTGGACGACATCAATAAAATCATCCTCGTACTTAAGCCATTGCAAGAGCGTCTCAGCCAGCATGTCGGCCAGCTCGCTGTTGTCCATGACTCGCCCGGTAATAAAAAAGCTGTGCTTCAAAGAAACGAAGGAACCGTAATATTTCATGTTCGGGAGAATAAATACACGGGCAAAGCGACTAAAATCGGAATCGTTGTCCGGAAGATTACGCAAATTCCAACGGTATGCGTCGTATAAAATATCAAGTGCGAATAGCCCAAATTCGGCCAATAGACTGTCGGCCTTTTTGACCATGTCTGCTACGATATCCCCGCTTGCGACCATTTCCTGAAAAAGCCACAGACCGTCCTTTCGCTGGAACATCCGCAACTGTAATTCTTTTCGCAGAAAGTCGTTCAACGTTATTCCGGTCTGCGCTTTCAGAAGCGATTCGGCAGGTGCTTTAAAGGAGAAACCGGATCGATATTGTTCACAAATGGCACGACATAATATCTCAAGCTGCGATTGCTCCGTTTCGTCGTAATCATTCGATAGCAAGAGCCTTTGTTCCGATTTTTTCGTGTCCAACCTGGCAGACGTCTTCGCCGGGGCGCCGGGACGATATGTAATCTTGACCCGACTCAAGTTGAAACCGCAGGCAGTACCGATTTTTCGGCATAACGCGACGATGTCAGACGCCGAGTAGTTCAACTCCATCCAAAGACCCTGGTCGATCTTGTATGGTGCAAACATGCCTGCGATGGTACGATTGATAAATGCATGTGTGCCACTGGGTCTTGCCGTCATACCAATAAGACCGCGAAACTGTGTCGGGTTGCCTGTATAGAGAACGCGGGCAAAACCACTAAGAACTTGCCGCCAGTTTGTTACAGCATAACTTATTCCCATCACTTCCAGAACGGTCGGTTCAGAATGGGGCAAACAGGGAAACTCGCCCTGGTCCAGTGTCTGTTGCTCTGTGCCCGGTTCCGGCTTCTCCCGGTGATTATCTGACGCGTCGCGGTCGTCTGAAGTATCTGCGTCCGTTTGCGATTCCTCAACGGCCTTGTCGCTTGCGGAAAGCGTTGCGGATGATAATCGCGTTTCTCCATCGTCGTCCGCGGATGAGACAATATCCGCTTCCGATTTTTCCATCGTTTTTGCTTTTGGAGCCGTTTCGTCGGCAAAAGCGCAAATAAGTCGCATAAAGTCGTGTTCCCGCGATTGAAGCTCTTGCAATGTCATGGCGGGTACGGCCGCGACTTCCTGACTGGCTTCTTCCTGAACGACATTTGCCCGGGCGGCTTCTTCCTGATCGGCTTCCTGATCGTCATGCTGATCGGCTTCCTGATCGTCATGCTGATCGGCTTCCTGATCGTCATGCTGATCGTCATGCTGATCGACGACGTTGGCCGTGTTGCCGTTCGTATCGGCCGATGAACCGTCAGCGTCATTCGTCTTGTCATATTGAAAGAGCGTGCGGTTGCGGTAAGATGTCGCCGACGTCAGGGAAAACGCGGGCTCTTCGGAAACACTGTCCACCACGACAGACCGGTCAGGAACCAGCCTGATTTCGAAGCGATCACGCTCTTGGGAACCAATAATCTCCAGCAGCTGCGAAAAACGCGGCAATGTGCCTCTTGAAAAACGGGAATGCTGCGACGACTGTACCCGCTTGCGCCACTCGACAATCGCGCGGTAGGCCTCACTGAACGAGTGCTGAAAAAACATCGCAATCTCCGAATGTTTTTCCCAACGGATACTCATGGTACAACTGTCGGACGAATCACCATGCGCGGCGTTAGCAACAACGCAATAGATTCCAATGTAGGCACCGTTCCGATATGTCTTACCGGCAATATCAATACTGATCCAATACTTTTCGTTGAAGGACAGATGACCGGACAGATGCGAGCGCAGAGTTCCCTGGAGCGACGACGGTATGTCGATGCCATAGTCAAAAACGGATTCATCGCCCGTGACTCGAATTGAATCAGGACTGATCTGCGATTGTTTGTCCGGCATTCCCTGTTTTCTGTTCTTCCTCAAGATTTGTCATGAAAAGCGATAAGCGAACTTATGTTCCGCACTCGTTGCTGATACCCCAATGTAATACAGCGATTGCCCATGATTATAATTGAAATGAACATGAATGTCCACCGTGAATATCCCTTGTTACGGAAAATCATCCGTTTTTTGTCCCAAAGGTTGTAATTGTATCGTTTGGGCACAATTATCAATAAGCATGCTGCGGACGGTGTGAGCCTGTACTTGAAATGCGTTATTGTTACATATACTTCCGTCTGCAACGCGTATCTTTGTCGTGTAGACAAGGTCTCTTGACCCGAGTTTGTCTAATCAATCGCAACGAGGCGAAATTTGCTTGACATGGCAGAACTTAACGTTTATACTGGAATCCAGCCGACCGATTAAAGGCGAAATATATGCAATCTCCGTTTTTATAAGCCGAAATGGTAAAAGGGAACTTGAACAATGCTTGAGTCCAGAAAAC
>JAQVID010000194.1 GCA_028695865.1 Thermoguttaceae bacterium
TGGCATGATGGGAACAGCGAAAGAAGTTCCTGCCCTCGAACCTTTTTTGAAAAGCAAAGAACGTGCTCTGGTCGACGCAGCGGCCATGGCATTGGGAAAAATTCCCGGACCCGAAGCGACTGCCGTCTTGAAAAAGAATGAGTCGATTCCGGCGGTCAAAGCGGCACTCATTGGTCGTAATGCTCCATTGCCTCCGCTTGATCCCAACGAAACAGCGATGCCGATCGGTCTGTCCCACGCTTCCCAGACCGCGTATGATCAGTACATGACCAAATACGATAGTATGTCTGAACCGGACAAAATTCGTTCCCTGGCCGCCGCGACTGCCCGACAAGACAAACGTTTCCGTCAAAAAGCTCTGGCCGCTTGTGCCCAGGCTTCGCCTGAACTTCAATTGGCGGGTCTGCTCGCTCTGGAAAAGCTTGCGACGAAAGACGACATCGATCTTCTGCTCGGCAAACTTGCGACGAATCGCGAATTGATTATTCGGCTCTGCGGATTCATTGTCGCGGACGGTTTCGACGAGGCTCTGCGTGCCCGACTGGTCAAGGCATCCGACACGCAACAGTTCCTTGCTCTGGCTGAAATTTTGGCCAGTCGTGGTACCGATGTCCGACCGGAAATCTTTGCCCGAACCACCGCCGCTGAATGTCCTGATCGTTTGGAACTCATGCAACAGGCAGCCCGAATCGCGACGAAAGACGATGTTCCGAATTTTGTCGCCTCGACCGTACTCATTCCGCGAGGCAAACTGCACGACGCCGCCGAGAATCTGATTGCCGCCTGCTGTAATCGGGACGCTGCCCCGCTTATTGCCCTGATTGGCAAATACCCGCACGCGGTGATTTATCCGATCCTGGCCCGAACAGGGGGAACCGCAGCCGAAAAAGAGTTGTCGCAAAGCCTGAAATCGACCGATCCGGCCTTGCTTGAAACGGCGCTTCATTCGCTGTCTCAGTGGTCCGACGCCCGTTTCCACAAGCAGATGTTCGAGATTGCGATGTCCGACAAGTATCCCGAAGGAATGAAACGCGCCATGCTGCGGGCATACATTCGTGTGATTTCGCTTCCGGACGACAAAATTGGGGTCAGTATGAGTCGAGACGACAAGCTTGCCAAGCTTAAAGACGCTTTTACCGTCGCGAAAGACAATTCAGACAAGTCGCTTGTACTGTCCCGACTTGCGGCCAATCGCACGGACAAGTCGCTGGCCTTTGCTGTTGAGTGTGCTGCCGATCCGACGCTTGCCGAAGCCGCGTATCGCGCCATCGTCGAACATGCCCACGATACCATCCTTCGCAAAGCATATCCCGAAGCCATGCTTAAAGCGATTAATCTTGTTATCGCCAATAGTAAAGACGCCAAACTGATCGACCGGGCCAAGCTTTACAAAGGCCGCATGTAAGCCGGTTTCCTTTTGAGTTTTCTCTTCTTGAACGAGAATGTCCCTGTTTTCCGCCGGTTAACGGGGACAAATACAAGTACAGTACTCCAAAAGAACATAAACGCAATCCGCGGACCGCTTTTGAGCCGGTCCGGATCAACGCGGTCCAAAACGAAGGCGTTGATCGCGCGGACGAAAGATTCGGTCCGGTGTCGTTTACGCCGCTTCGACGTTTTATTTCCGCCCTGTTTCATGTTGATGTTTCGGCACGCTGCTTTGGAAGATTGTTCGCCAGGTCGGCGACTTGATGAAACTTCCCATGTTTGACGTTTCCGACCGTGAGCGATTGCTTCAGGCCGTGAGCGATTGTTTCCGACCGTGAGCGATTGCTTCAGGCCGTGAGCGATTGTTTCCGACCGTGAGCGATTGCAAGGAACATACACCCGAATGGGGCAATCGCGTTGTTTGTTCGGACGCTTGCCCCGTTTTTTTGCCCGGCATGCTTTAGTGCAAGTCGAAGACGCGATAATCGAGCGGTTTGATCGTTTCGAGATGATCTTTGTATTCGTCATGATATTTGTATTCGCGGCGGGAAAAATTGACGATGACTTTCGTTCCGCCCTCAAAAACAGTCTGCTGGACAAGCCGGTCGGGAGTGAGGTAGTCGAACGAGATCATTTCGTTGAAGCATGTTCTTTTCGCGGTTTCGGTTGATCTTCGGTACGACGCAATGATTTTTTCTTTCAGTGCGGGCCAGTCTTTTGTCTTGAAGGAATACATGGGCGGCGTACCATAAAGAATGTTGAACAGGTCGCGTCGAGGCAAGGCGGTCGGGACATTATTGCACGCGTCGCCCCAGTACCAGTATTCGACACTGCATTCGTGATAGACGAGGAACCAGAGCGGGACCCGATAGAGTGGATTGAGCATGTATTGGGCGAGATAAGCGGTTTTCGAGCCGTCTTCATCCGCATAATAATCGGATTTGTATCGCCAACACATGGGCGGGTCAACGCGATACGGGAAAACACTCTGTTTGCCTTCGGAGTAGTCGAGTCCGGGCAAATAACATTCGATGCCCTCTTCCGTTCCGGCAAGCAGTCCGAGTTCATGCAGAACCTTGAAATTGGAAAGCGAATATTGGCGGCACTGTCGTCGGGTCATGGGATGATTCTTGTTGAAACAGGTTGAGATGTGTGTTCCCATGCAGTCAATGAATCGCGCTTCGTATCCAAAGTCTTTAACATCTTTTTTTACTTCGTCGCGGATATACGGCGCGGCCTGCCGCTGACACATGGCGTTCTGATGGTGCAGTTTACCATCGGTTCCGTAAAGTCGCCAACATAACTGAAACGTCCCGGAAGGATTCTGACGAATATCGTTTGGCCAATTTTTATTGCGTCTGGCGGTAAAGTCGCAGCATTCCACACGATGTTTCGGAATGATTTTTTGCAACTCTTCCGGCATGACATCCTGATAATTGTCGTACTTGGTCACGAGATAGCCGCATTCCTTTTTGAGCCAGGACGCGACCGGGGCGTCATTGTAAAAGAAGAGACCCCAGAGAACGCGATCAACCCCCGCTCCCTTGAGTTCCAACGCGATACGCTTGATGTTGGCGATGTTTTCAATGGGAACAGGGTCGGTGGTCGTGCCATACATGAGCGTTGCGTAATCGTCGTGCCACAGCCAAATATTCGCGGCCCCGGCCAATTGTTTTATTTGCGGACGATTCTTTGCTTTTTCGAGGAGTGGAATTCCGAATCCATCCGGCTTGCGGTATTGGCGATAGGCTTTGCACGCGGCTGTCAGACCGCCGGAAGGCCCTAAAATGAAACGGATGGAACGCTGATATCCCCACTGTCCCAGTTCGGGCGTCCAGGCAAATCGCGGAGCAAGAACGCGGTTGACACAAGGCACGGTCAGTGTCGCGTCCGACGCGTCGCCCAGGGCGTTGATGATCCAACTGTCGGCGTTGTTCCGACGTACTCCCCAAAGGCCCATACTCAAACAGCGACTCCAAAAAAATGTTCGCGGAAGAGTGAAATATTTTTCGTCCAGTCCGGGAGAAAGAGCAACGGGCCATTGCACACCCGTCCCGACCGGCAGCAGAAGTTCATCGCCCTTTTGAAGTTTCCAGGCCGGAGGATATTCGACGGGGGATTTCATGCTCTTGCCCGAGAGCGTCATTTCAACCTGACGATTGGCCGGAATGGTGATGCGCACGCGAACATCCTCCGAGTTTCCTTTGATTGTCAGGAAGTACTCCAGAACTCCGCTTGTGTTTGTAAACGAATGAGCCGTGAACTCGGGATGATCGTCCTTCTGTTCGAAGGTCAGGCCGCTGCGTTCGTCTTTGACGCAAAGGGCTCCCCCCTGTTTGGCGACGGTAACGAGCATTCCATTGGAACGCAGTTCCTGAGACACTGCCGGCGAAAGAAGTCCCCATAGTATGAGCAGGACGCCCAGAAACGATATCCGACATCTGGTGAAGGTCACGTTGGTTGTTCCTTTCTTACGTTGTTTCGCGGATGAACCGCAATAATGAATCGCAATAATGAATCGCAATAATGAATCGCAATAATGAATCGCAATAATAAACGAGCTACCGGAGCAGACACGACTTCTTTCCGAAGGGACACGAGGAAACGACCGTATTCCCGTCCTGTCTTTTGTCATGAAGCGACGCGGCGGACAAACCCTCCGCAAATCGCTGATAAATTTCAAAAACACGGCCAACGAATCGGTACCGATCTTCCACGCAAACTGAAAATGAGCTCCTGGGCAATTATCGCTGAACGCGACCGCTGGCGTTGCCGCTCATGAGTGTAACGACTTCGGCTTCTTTGACATAGTTTAAATCACCGTAAACCGAGTGCGCCAAGCAGCTTGCCGCGACTGCAAACGCAATGGCCTGCTCATTGTCCCGATATTGAGTTCCAGCCAAGGCATGAATAAGCCCGGACGCGAACGAATCTCCGCCGCCAACCCGATCGACAATATTGCGGATTTCATACGGGTGATAAACGCCCTGCGCATCGACGGGAGCAAAATTCGCCTTTCCTTGAGTAACGTCGTAGAGCATACCGCCCCAATTATTATGTGAAGCGGAGATGCTCTCACGAAGTGTTATCGCGATTTTTTTCAAGTTCGGGAAAAGTTTTGCGACTTGGGCCGCAACTTCCGGATAACGAGAAATATCGAGTTTGCCCCGTTCCGCGTCCGAATTTTCCGCCTGAACTCCAAGTACATCGTGACAATCGCTTTCGTTGGCGACCAGAACATCGACAAACGGAAGAATTTGCGTCATGGTCTGACGGGCAAGGTCTCGCGGCTTGCCCGGCATGTCCCATTTCCAAAGCTTTTTGCGGAAATTAAGATCAAGCGAAACGGTCAAGCCTTTGCGGTGCGCGGTTTGCGCCGCTTGAAGCGTTGCGTCCGCCGCCTGCTGCGACAGGGCGGGCGTAATACCCGAAACATGGAACCAGTCGAAACCGTCAAAGAGTTTTTCCCAGGCATAGACTTGCGGATCGACGACCGCGACACTTGAACCTGCACGATCATAGATTACATTGCTTGCCCGCTGATTGGCTCCCATCTCGATAAAATAAATTCCGAATCGCCCCTGATCTGTTTGAACAACACCGGAAACGTCCACATTCAAGCCGCGCAGAGTCGCCAAAGCCGCCAGAGCCAAATCGTTTCGCGGCAAGGCTGTAACAAACGCCGCTTGATCGCCCAACATGGCCATGGAAACGGCGACATTGGCTTCGGCACCGCCAAAAGTCAATTCCGCTTTGCCCGGGAACGCCTGTAAATAACGTAAAAATCCTTCTGGAGCGAGTCGAATCATCATTTCGCCGTAAGTAATGATCTTTGCCATGTGATCTCTTTCTGTTGCTTTGCTAAAAAAGATTGAATCGTGTTGTAAGTACGCGATTTTCCAAAATCGCCAATCGTAATACACGACCATAGTGATATTTTACCCAGACTTCGAGAAAGAATCAAGGTCCGTTTAGACGATTATGTCGTTATGACTACCCGGAAATGATCCGGCACAAGACAGACCGCTTTTGAATGGCCGTTTCAGAACATGTTTGAAACCAGGAATCTTGCCAAGGAAAACGGATTTTGCGAAGGGAATAAGGATGGTTTATCCCTGTAACATCGCGTGGGGCGACAAGCACCCCAAGGACCGCTCCTGAAAATGTCGCACACAAAAACCACTGCTAAGGCATGTTTTCGCGGCTCCACAGTTCGAATACCAGAAGCGACCAAAGCCGGGCGGCGTGATCGAACTGCTTGCGTTCGTGCTCCTCAATCAGACGGCGAACAAAATCACGGTTGAAAAGACCAAGCCGGTCGGAGTCCGGCGCAAGCAATACTCTCCGAAGCATGTCATTGAGCGAACCGCGAAACCAATAGTCCAGCGGAACACCAAAGCCGGTCTTCGGCCGGTTCAGAAGTTCTTCCGGGAGAAAGTCTGAAAAAGTACTTCGCAAGATTGCTTTGCCTCGTCCATGCTTGCTTAGTTTCAAATCAATCGGCATCGACGCGGCAAGCTCGACGACCCGGGTATCAAGGAACGGTGCCCGAACTTCAAGCGAATGACGCATGGACGCCATATCGACTTTCGTCATGAGGTCGCCGGGCAGGTACGTCTGCAAGTCGGTCATGGATATCGCCGTGACCGGGTCGCGTTCTTTAAACGGTTCATGAAAGGCGTGTAAAAAATCCAGTGTGTTGTAACCGCAAGCCGATTCAAACAATTGGTCGGGCGCAAGACCTTTGGTGTTTTCCACACCGAGGAGTCGGGCCAAGCCGTCAGAACGGTACAGCGAGTTCTTTCGGGCCCGATTGAAAATCGCGATCCATTGCAAATATCGTTCCATGGGGGACATGTCGAGCGCTTCGAGAAAGCGTTTCACGCGGCGCAAAAAGGAACGCTGCCGAACCGAGGCCGGAATACACCATCGAACCGGACCGGCGAGAAAACGGCGTCCCCAAGCCGGAACAAGGTCCAGAAATTTGCCGAGCAGAACGGCCTTGTATCGGTCGTAGCCGGCGAAAAGCTCATCGCCCCCGTCCCCGG